>CBFHMA010000155.1:0-3604 GCA_965656775.1 Luminiphilus sp. | reverse complement strand
ACCTGTGCACGACCTCGCTCTGGCAACCAATGACGCAGCACAATAATGGCACAAATTCCGGCGATAGCAGCTGGAGCAGCCACGGGTAAAAAAGCAAAAAATCCGATGCCCTGACCGGTAGCATCCTGCAGAAAACCACTCACAATGAGATTGGTGGAAGTGCCAATCAGAGTAAGCGTGCCACCAAGAATAGCGCTGTACGATAACGGTAACAGCAGTTTGCTCGGCCGGTGATACCGGTTACGGCGTACAGCGCCGGCCAAGGTCGCCACCACCGCTGTGTTATTCACGAAGCCCGAAAAAAGTGCAGCCACCCCAGTCAGTCGCAGCAAAGACATCGGCAGGGATGGCCCTACCAAGCGTTGAGACACGGTGCCTAACCAGGGCAGTCGCTCGAGTCCAACCGACACCAACAGCAGTAATACCAAGGTGATGAGCCCCTCATTGCTGGCTTTCGCCAGCAGCGTATCGGTCGATACCAAACCGAAGAGGTAACAGGCCACCATGGCGGCGGCGAAAATCAACGGCGGCGGCCGCTTGGTCAGTACCAACCCCCCGAGTAGTCCCAGTACCACCAGCCCCGCAAGTAACTGTGTCACGTTACGCTTAACGCCTCTATACCATCCCACGCCACAGCATACGTGGAGTGAGCGCCGGGTAACACGTTCCTGGTGTAATCTGTGAAGCGTGTCTCAGGCACTTTTGACGAGGGCGATAAACGGTATGAAGTACTAGTCAACGTTAAGATTATTGACATCAACGTTAGGGGGCGCACCCTCGTAGTAGTGATGCACATCCCGTTGGGGGAAGGGGATACAGATACCCTCGGCGTCGAATCGTAATTTAACTTCCCGCTGCAAACGCCAGTAGACATCCCAGTAGTGTTCTGTGGCCACCCATGGCCGAACAATAAAATCGACCGAACTCTCACCCAGTCGATGTACCCGGACATTAGGTGGTGGATCGAGCAAAACTTCGGGGGTCTTGGCAATGATATCCCTTAAGATGGCTTCCACTTGCTCGATACTATCGCCGTAGCTAACCCCGAACTCTAAGTCGACTCGCCGTATCCGCTGGCCAGTGTAGTTTCGGATGACATCTCCCCAGATTTTACTGTTAGGAATAATCAACGATTGATTATCGGGGGTCGTGATTGTCGTCGATACCAAATTCATCCGCTTCACGGTGCCCTGCACGCCCGCGACATCAATGTAATCATCGGTATCAAAAGGTCGGTAAGCCAAAATCATGGCCCCCGCGGCAAAATTACCCAATACGTCTTGCAAAGCAAAGCCCACGATGAAACCCGCCACACCCAAGCCGGCTAACATGGGGGCCACTGAAATACCCAACTGGGATAAGGCAACAAGAAAGCCTAGCGCCATGACCACGCCACCGGCCATACGGGTGAGTACGTCCTGCAGCAGCACGCCGATTCGATTTCCGCGACTTGCTAAAACCCTTGCCACACCTCGACTGGCCACACGCGCCAACAACCGAGCCAGCAGTAAAATGCCCACAAACATCAACAGATTAAAAATGAGATCAAACGCCTGTTGCTGCCACCAGGTCATGGCTGTGGTGGTCACGTCGTCGAACAGTACCGATAAGACGTTGGCATCCACTAAGGATACTGATACCGATCCGGACTGTCGCAGCAACACTCTGCGCTCTGCGGTGGTGTCGACCCCCAGGCGTTCCAGTAGATCCACCAACTGCCCGAGCTGCTCACTCGCGCGCTCAATGCGCAACACTTGCAAGTCGAGCGCAGCTTGCAACTCGGCATTATTCGGGCTGTCAGTCAGCTGTCGGGCAAGCATGGCTCGCGCACTTTCGCCGTAGCCAATGGTACCAAGCAGCGCTTCAGTCGACTGCTGCAAACGCTCGCGTAGCATCGATAAAAGCGTCGTAGCAGGCTGCCCCCTAGCGGCTCGGGCATCAATGACGTCTACCAGGGTCACCAAATATTGCACACGCAGTTGAATCAATCCTTCGACGTATGCCTGGGCCGTGATCTGTTCAATCCCTGACAAGGTCGCGGCCCATGCGGTGCGCTGCTCGATACGCTCCTCCAGACGCGCTAGTCGATCCTCAATGAGTGCATCTAAGGGGTTATCCAGCAGTGCAAGCTCTGACTCGTAGGCCGCCTGAGAAACTGCACTACTAGCGCTTGATCCATCGGCGAGCACTCGGACATAGCGTTTCAAAAATTGCAGTAAGCGCTGATCCTGTTGATAGGCGAAGGCGTCCTCTTGATCGCTGCGCGCACCGGTTCGGGTCTGGCTATGCCCGGCCAACAACTCAAAAGCCTGTTGCAGTTGGACAACCGGCGGGATAGCGCGCTCGCTGGCGATATCGACAGTATCGGCGCCAGCGGAACCTATCCAAAGGGAAACCAAAAGCGCCCCGAGGCAACCCAACCACGGCCGTTTTACGGCAGGTAAAGGACCTATGAGCGACCTGCGACCTGAAGCGCTAGGGTGCGACTGTCGTTCTAAGAAAACCATTGATCACCTCGAGATCCCAAACGTCTTCTATATCAGTAACCTTCGGGTACTGACCGCATTTGCCAAGTTTTCCAATACCTGCTCGGTTTGGTCCCAAGCCATGCAAGGGTCGGTAATACTTTGACCATAGCGTAGTGCCGTACCGGGCTCTACATTTTGGCGACCCATTTCAATAAAACTTTCTAACATGATGCCGACAATCGCCTTGTTGCCACGACTGATTTGAGTGGCAATATCAGCAGCCACGTCTACTTGTCGTACTGGAATTTTCCGACTATTGGCGTGACTTGCATCGATCATGAGGCGCTGCGGTAGATTCGCCTTCGCTAATAAGGCACAGGCATCATCAACCGAAAACATATCGTAATTGGGCGATCGTCCACCCCGCAAAATCACATGGCAATCTTCGTTGCCCGTGGTTTCGAAAATAGCCGACTGGCCCTCTTTGGTTACGGAAAGAAAATGGTGAGATCGCTTGGCGGCACCAATGGCATCAACCGCCACCTGTACATCGCCATCGGTGGCATTTTTGAATCCCACAGGACATGACAAGCCCGACGCTAGCTCCCGGTGGGTTTGACTCTCGGTCGTGCGCGCACCAATAGCACCCCAGGCGACTAAATCAGCGAGGTACTGGGGTGAAATGAGATCTAGATACTCGGTACCGGTGGGTAAGCCCATACGATTCAAGTCCACCAACAGTTGCCGGGCCAGATGTAGCCCTTTGTTAATCTGGAATGAATTATCAAGGTCGGGGTCGTTGATGAGCCCCTTCCAACCTACCGTTGTTCGCGGTTTCTCGAAATACACACGCATGACGATAAATAGATCATCCTGTAAACGGGCGGCGGCACCTCGAAGGCGCTCTGCGTAATCGAGGGCCGCTTTAGTATCGTGAATACTGCAGGGCCCCACCACCACTACGATTCGATCATCATCGCCGTGCAACACGTGATGAATAGCCCGTCTGGACGCAGCCACATGCTCTGCAAGCTCAGCATCAATGGGAATATCGTTCAGCAGTTGCTGAGGTGACACCAATTCTTTCAAAGATCGTATTCGGGTGTCATCGGTGAGTGCGGGCATACCGGCATAGC
>CBFHMA010000154.1:0-3713 GCA_965656775.1 Luminiphilus sp. | reverse complement strand
TCGGTGTGCCAGCCGGGCACCGGTAATGTTTCTTCAGGACTGGCGAGTACTTGCCGCAGCAGCGGGTCATTGCTATCGCCAAAGCGCATTCGCTGAAGAAAGGGCAACGGTACTCGCACCGGAAACTGCTGTGCAGCCTCCACTGACCAGCGACACTGCTCGGGGCTAAGTCCCAGTGCTGTGAGCAGTGCCGCCCCATCACGAATGCTGTCGCGTAAATGATGCTGCCAAGTGACTGGTTCGTGGGCGAGCAGTGTCGGGGCGTCAGGCGTGCCCATGACTAGCGACCTAATCGATCGAGCAGGCTGTAGAACAGCATACCTGCAACCAATCCTGGCCAGCGCAGAAGCGTGCCACCGGGAAAGCCCTTGGTAGGTACCGACGCCATTACATCAAAATCCTCGCAGTCGCCGTTAATAGCCGCCGCAAGTAGGCGTCCCGCTAGCGTTGCGGTGGGCACACCGTGCCCTGAAAAGCCATGCGCATAAAATGTGTGGGTATCAAGTCGGCCAAAGTCGGGCATACGATTCAGTGTAATCCCCAATGTGCCGCCCCAGCCATGACTGATGGTGGTATCGGCCAACTCCGGATACAGCTTCAGCATGTAAGGGCGCACGAATGCCTTGATATCTTTCGGAAAGCGGGAACTGTAGTTTTCACCGCCGCCGAACAGTAATCGTCGATCCGCTGATAATTTCCAGTAATTGATGACGAACAGGCTGTCTGACAGGCTCAAGTTATCGCGATTGATCTGCAGCGCTAGATCTTCGGGTAGCGGCTCGGTGGCTATCATAAAATTATTGATAGGCATGATGTTGCCCGCGATTCTATCTTCGAGGCCGCCTAAATAGCCGTTACAGGCGAGCACCAGATACCGGCTACACACCTCGCCAGCCGGTGTACTGACATACACTTTTTGATCAACACCCGTACGGTAACCGGTGACACAACTGTGTTCATACAGCTCGGCGCCGAGACTACGCGCCGCCCTAGCTAATCCCAGTGCGTACTTCAGCGGGTGCAAGTGCCGAGCACCGCGATCGAGTAAGCCGGCATAGACTCCCTGAGCTGAGGTGCGCTTTGCCACCTCGGTAGCCTCTAAAAATTCAACCTGGTCATACTGGTAGCGGGCTTGAAGGTGCGCAGCTTCCTGTTCAAGGTCTTCGACATGGCTGCGCTTGGCTGCTAGGTGAAGGTTACCGGCGCCGAGTTCGCAGTCGATGTGGAAGCTAGCACAGAGCTCTTCCACCAACGCCACCGCTTCGAGGCCAAGCCGCCATAAAGCTGTGGCCCGTTCATCACCTACCATTTTCTCAAGGCTGCTTTGGTCAACCCGTTGTCCGGTGCCGACATGACCACCGTTACGCCCCGACGCACCCCAAGCCAGGCGATTAGCCTCGAGAAGCGCCACACTGAAACCCAGCTTGCGTAGATGAATGGCGGTCGACAGCCCTGTGAAACCGCCTCCAACAATACAAACGTCAGCCGAGACACTGCCCTCTAACGTTGGCAGAGGGTCAAGGGGCACAGCAGAGTCAGCGTACCAAGATGGGGGATAGGGATGCGGCATAGGCCTATTATGGCCCTCCAAATCGATATCGGGAACTTTTAGGCAGTTTTACCACCTCGACTAGCGGGTTCCACCTCTTGCTGGTTTTCCCCGGGTAAGCACATACTGGTGTGGTGTTCCTTACTTGCAGGTTGCTATGTGCCCCTCATCGTTGTCTGACTCAGACGAAACAACGGTTATTCACAGTCCCCTCCGTCCCTTTGATTCCCGAAACGTGCCGCCCAGTGACATGACCACGATAGCGGCTTGGCTGAAGGCCAATGACATCTCCGAAGTCGAGTGCATCGTGCCCGATATGACGGGTAACGCTCGCGGTAAATTTATTCCTGCCCATCAATTTTTGGCCGAGCGCGACCATAAATTGCCGGAAAGTATCATGGTGCAAACGGTCACCGGGGAATACACCGACGAGCATTGGGATTTTGTTGAACCCACTGATACCGACATGATTTTGCGGCCCGATGCTGCAACCTTGCGCAAAGTACCCTGGGCACGGGAGCCTACTGCTCAGATCATTGCCGACTGTTACAAGCCCGACGGTACGCCACACCCGTTGTCTACCCGCAACGTGCTGCGTTACATCCTCAAACTCTACGAAGAGGCAGGTTTGCGGCCCGTGGTGGCACCAGAAGTTGAGTTTTACCTGGTGCATAAAAATACCGACCCCGATTACGAATTGATGCCCCCTAAGGGCAGGTCAGGGCGTCGAGAGGTGGCGCGGCTATCGTTCAGTATCGATGGGGTAGCGGAATTCGAAGATTTCGTCGAGGACATGTATGACTACGCCGATGCGCAATCGCTACAGCTCGATACATTGATTCACGAAAATGGCGCCGCGCAAATGGAGATCAATTTCAATCACGGCGACCCGCTGTCATTGGCTGATCAGGTGTTTGTCTTTAAGCGCACGGTGCGCGAAACCGCCCTGAAGTACGGTATGTATGCCACCTTCATGGCGAAGCCCATGCAAAATGAACCGGGCAGTGCCTTACACCTGCATCAGTCCATTATTGATATCGAAACCGGACGCAATATTTTCTGTAGTGACGAAGGCAAGCCTACCGTGGCGATGATGCACTATCTTGGCGGCCTACAGCGTTACACCCCGGAGCTCATTAGTTTTTATGCGCCCAATGTGAACTCTTATCGCCGCTTGGCGCCCGATATCTCCGCGCCCATCAATTTGAGTTGGGGCTTCGATAACCGGACAACGGCGTTTCGTGTCCCCAATAGCACACCTGAAAATTTGCGCATTGAGAACCGATTCCCGGGTGCAGATGCCAACCCGTACTTGGCGATAGCGGCAACGCTGGCAAGTGGTTTGCTGGGTATGCGTCAGAAGTTAAAGCCCACCGAGCCCCACGAGGGGACCGCCAATGATGACGATGTCGTCGTGGCGCGAACCCTTGAAGAAGGTGTTCGTCAGCTCAATGACACCCCAGAACTGCAACAAATGATTGGTGAGTTATTTATGCGCGCCTACGCTGCGGTTAAGCTCGACGAATTCGAGGAGTTTAATCGGGTGATCAGCTCATGGGAGCGGGAGCACCTATTGCTGCAGGTTTAACAGGCATGGGCGTGTTGAAATGAATGACATGGCGCAAGTAGCACGGATGGCTGGTTGGAAATATCAGCTCTTTCGGTCGGTCAAGTACGCGACCTATCTTGCCCTGTCATTCAATGTTTATTTGTTCTTCGAGCAGGAACTGACAGCCTCGGATGTCAGTCAGCTCGATGCCTTAACCGTCACCGCTATGATCCAGCTGTTCTCGGCCACCCTCGATACTGCTGCTTGGCTGGTGTTGCTGCTGCTGTTTGAGCTGGAGACGGCTGTTTTACCCGATGACAAATTGGTCGGCTTAAATCGTTGGATTATTCATGGACTGCGGCTGGTATGCGGTGCGGCCATTGTGTCGGCATTCTTCGGGTACGTGGGTGAATGGCAGGTGTTTTTTGAAGCAACCAGCATTCCGGCAGCGCCTTGCACGCTTATCGACCAGGGTTGGACGCTACTCACTGGGTTTGACGAATTTGTGCCCTTAGACGCCGCATCCTGTGGTGCTATAGGCACCGATGCCCTTCAAATCACGGCCCTTGAACAAGTGGTCGCCAGCCCTCAAGCATTTACCGATGCCCGGGACCT
>CBFHMA010000153.1:0-3770 GCA_965656775.1 Luminiphilus sp. | reverse complement strand
CTGCAGTATCCCGTGGCTCTCCTCAACAAAGACGCGCCGGCAAAGATCGGTTAATGCCGAATGTCCCAAGCCATGGGTGAGAAGCACACGAACCACCGGACGCAGTAACCGCTCCGTAGTTTTGAGGAGTACATGTTGCAGAGAAGATCCGACGTCCATTATTGGGAAAATAATCCCAATCGGAGATTGTCGTCAAGTTTTACCTACGTTAGAGGATCTTGGCTTGTAAGGTAGAGTGCCTAGGGATCGGTCGTGATTGGAGCCATTGGCTTTGAAGTGGTGCTGAATGAGGTCTCTACGGCGCTACCCAGGTTGTTTTCTGACGCCTCGTGATCAATCTTTTTACCCCACGTAAGAATAGTATGCCCCGCATCCCGGAGTGCTGCTACGTCGGGTAAAGCGCCATCGAACACGGCACAGCGAAAAACGTTATCTACAATAGATGTTAGCCCTTCATGATGCCAGGTCCACAGCAAGTAAGTGGGTTCGAACAGCAGTCTACTGCGATCCCAGTTGTGGGGAATACTAAACAGGGCATCTCGTTTAATGAGTCTCGGAATGTGCAGAACTGGGTTCGGTGCTGTTATGGATTGGCACTTGAAGAAGTTCAGGGTATCCCAAAGCCAAGTGTGCCAATTGTTCAGTTCTTTATTGGGTCGATTGCGTTCTTTGAAGCGCACCCTGGGCACTGCGAACTCTTCTTCGGGGTTGTCTACGGGTCGTAGTAGCAGCATGTCGTCATGCCACCAAATCCATCGCTCATGGTGCTGTGCAAAGATATATTGATGCTCCCACAGGCGCCTTACCTTATTGGCCCCTGCGGTGTGCACCCAGTCGGTTAAGCAGTGAATCTTATGGTGTTCCAGCCATTCAGCTGGGGGCAGATGTGCGGTTTCGGTCAGTAATGTGATCGGCCAATCGGCCAAATGCTCTCGAATGGCAGCTACCACCCGTGGCAGGTAATCGGGATCCTTAGGGCGGTAGCTAATGGCAATGGGCGCTCTTTCTGTCATGGCGCTAACTCCTGACGGGTATCGGTAACGTCTTGCGGCCTATGCGGGGCAGCTTCACCGCACCTGACATGAGGACTGCATGAAATGGCGTATCTGCTGTGCACGGGATTGATGACTTGATGGATCATGGCAGATGAGGGAAGAATGAAAAAGTACTGGCATTTTCAAAGTGCATGTATGGCATTGGACCGCCATCCGCGGTCAAACACCCAAACCTACCGACGGGGCCTTTCCAAGGCCATTTGGCTAACTGGCGCTCATAAAACCTCAAAGTCCACTGGACTGCGGTCAGCGGCAGCGAATACTGCCAAAGCATTCTTGAATTTTTGGCGAAATATGGCGCTTTTGTCTCGAAAGGCCTTCTTAGATGGCCGTGGATGTGGTCCAATCGCCCCCCAAAATTAGGTGTCGTTATGGCGCGGCTTCTGGCTGCGGCTTTCGCACCGACGACTTCTGCTTGTTCCCGTGTTTCTGCTACGCAGTAACACAACCTGGCGCACTGTAGCGCACGCTTTAGGTTAGGCGTGGTACGACGCCCGAGCACGAGTCATTCCCGTTCAGAGCAACCATACGAGACGAGTGCAGCAATGTCAGATCTATCCCATTACCGCAACATCGGTATTTTCGCCCACGTAGATGCCGGTAAAACCACCACTACCGAGCGAATTCTTAAACTGACCGGAAAAATCCACAAAACCGGTGAGGTTCATGACGGCGCTGCTACTACCGACTTCATGGAGCAAGAACAGGAACGCGGCATTACGATTCAGTCGGCGGCGACCACCTGTTTCTGGAAAGACCACCGCATGAACATTATTGACACGCCCGGACACGTAGACTTTACGGTGGAGGTGTATCGATCACTCAAGGTTCTCGATGGCGGTGTCGGTGTGTTCTGCGGCTCTGGTGGCGTAGAGCCTCAGTCAGAGACTAACTGGCGCTACGCCAACGAATCTGAAGTTAGCCGCATAATTTTTGTCAACAAGCTCGATCGAATGGGCGCCGATTTTTATCGTGTCGTAGAGCAGGTCAAGAGAGTGTTGGCAGCTAATCCCTTAGTCATGACTCTGCCCATCGGTCGCGAGGATGAGTTCTGCGGCGTCGTCGACGTACTGACCCAAAAAGCCTACATCTGGGATGATTCTGGTCTGCCCGAGAACTACGAAGTAACCGACATCCCTGCAGATATGGTGGATGACGCTGCAGCCTATCGCGAGCAACTGGTTGAGGCTGCCGTTGAAATGGACGATGACCTCATGATGGCCTACATGGAGGGCGAAGAGCCGTCGGTGGAAGACATTAAGCGCTGCGTTCGTGAGGGCACGCGTACTCTGAAGTTCTTCCCCACCTACTGTGGCTCAGCCTTTAAAAATAAGGGCATACAGCTGGTGCTCGATGCCGTTATCGACTATCTGCCCGCCCCTCAACAGGTTGATCCGCAAGACCTCACCGACGAGGAAGGTAACCCCACAGGCGAGAAAGCCCTTGTGTCTGTTGACGAGCCCTTCCGCGCCTTGGCATTCAAAATTATGGATGACCGCTTCGGTGCGCTCACCTTCATCCGTGTTTACTCGGGCAAAATCAAGAAGGGCGACACCATTCTTAACGCCGCTACCGGTAAAACCGAGCGCGTGGGTCGAATGGTGGAAATGCACGCCAACGATCGCAATGAGATTGAAACAGCCCAGGCGGGTGACATCTTCGCCTGCGTGGGTATGAAGGCGGTTCAGACCGGACACACCCTGTGTGATCCTAATCACCCCTGTACCCTTGAAGCGATGGTATTCCCCGATCCGGTTATCTCGATTGCGGTGGCGCCCAAAGACAAGGCGGGTGTCGAAAAAATGGGTATTGCCATCGGTAAAATGGTGGCTGAAGACCCCTCGTTCCGTGTTGAAACCGACGAAGATTCCGGCGAGACCATTCTTAAAGGGATGGGCGAACTGCACCTCGACATTAAAGTCGATATTCTCAAGCGAACCTACGGCGTGGAACTTACCGTTGGACAGCCTCAGGTGGCTTACCGTGAAACCATCACGACCCCAGTCGAAGACAGCTATACCCACAAGAAGCAGTCGGGTGGTTCTGGTCAGTTTGGTAAAATCGACTACCGTATTAAGCCCGGCGAACCCGGCAGTGGCTACCAGTTCACTTCTAGCGTTGTCGGCGGTAATGTCCCCAAGGAATTCTTCCCTGCTATTGAGAAGGGTTTCAAGGTGATGATGGAGCAAGGGCCTTTGGCCGGTTTCCCAGTGCTCGACGTGGCTGTAGAGCTCTACGATGGTGGTTTCCACGCGGTGGACTCATCGGCTATTGCCTTTGAATTGGCGGCTAAGGGCGCCTTCCGTCAGTCAATGCCCAAGGCAGGTCCCCAGCTGATTGAGCCCATCATGAAGGTCGATGTGTTCACCCCCGAAGATAACGTGGGTGATGTCATCGGTGACCTCAACCGTCGTCGCGGCATGATTAAAGATCAGGAGCCTGGTCCTACCGGCATTCGTATTAAGGCCGATGTGCCCCTGTCAGAAATGTTCGGCTACATCGGACACCTGCGCACCATTACCTCTGGTCGAGGCCAGTTCTCGATGGAATTCTCTCATTACCTGCCCTGTCCTGCGCAGGTGGCTGAGAAAGTTATTGCAGCTGAGAAAGAGCGTAAAGCGGCCAAGGCTAACGGCTAAGCCGATAGTCACCCGAAAACGCCAAAACCCCGGTGAGTGTAACTCCCCGGGGTTTTTTTATGGGTGTATCCCATGG
>CBFHMA010000152.1:0-3793 GCA_965656775.1 Luminiphilus sp. | reverse complement strand
TGATACGCTGGATCAGCGCCCTGTCCGCCGTACTCAGTGGGCCAATGCATCGCGAGATATCCTGCCTCATAAACGGTTCGCTGCCACTGACGCAGAAAATCCAATTGCTGCTCAGTGCCCACCTCGAGAAAACTTAAGGGCAGTAGAAAATCAGGCGGCGTGGGTACATGCTCCGCCATCCATGCATCGACATCGACAGCAAAACGTTTAAGTTGTGTAGAGAGTTCAGTCATGGAGGACTCCAAATTGACGTCGGCGCGAACAGAGACAGCGCGCCAACGCATCGGTGGGTGGTTGAACTTTGGGTATGTTTGTATACCAAGTGTTCAATCGAGGCAAATCAACACGTCCGAAGCTATCTATTTGACGAAGTTGTGACACAGTTACGGGTATCCAATCGCAGTGCCGGTAAACTGCAATCTAATGCGGCTATTACTACGTAAGCCGTTTCTACTACACTTTGTTGGATGCACCATGAAATATCGCGGCGTTACTGATTACGATCACAGCACTTCACCCAAAGTCGGCGTGCTGCTGATTAATCTGGGCACCCCAGACGCAGCTACCCCCAAAGCCCTGCGCCCTTATCTTAAGCAGTTTCTTAGTGATCCGCGTGTGGTCGAAGTGCCACGGCTGCTCTGGTGGTTGATTCTTAACGGCATCATTCTGAACACTCGACCAAAACGCTCTGCCGAGGGTTATGCTGAGGTTTGGACCGAGCGCGGTTCACCACTTTTGTACCATTTAGTTGACCAGGTCGAGGGTGTAAAGCAGCGGTTAACGGCAGAGTACGGAGAGAATGTTGTGGTGCGCGGCGCCATGCGTTACGGCAACCCCAGCATTCCCTCGGTACTTCAAGAGTTATTCGATGCCGGTGTGCAGCGTTTGGTGGTATTGCCCCTGTACCCTCAGTATGGCGGCCCTACGACGGCATCGACCTTTGATGCATTGGCCGAGGATTTCCAACAACGGCGCTGGCTACCCGATCTGCGCTTCATTAGCAGTTACCACGACGACTCGGGCTACATCGATGCCATCGCTAACTCGGTACGCAAGCACTGGGAGCAACACGGCCGCGCTGACAAGCTGATTCTGAGTTACCACGGTATGCCCAAACGCTACCTACTCAATGGTGACCCTTACCACTGTCAGTGCCATAAAACCACACGGCTGGTGGCTGAACGTCTTAATCTGGCACCCGATGAGTTTATGACCACATTCCAATCTCGGTTTGGCCGAGAGGAATGGTTGAAACCCTACACCGACGAAACCCTCAAGCAGTTACCACAGCAGGGCACGAAATCGGTCCAAGTGATTTGTCCGGGATTCTCCGCCGATTGTCTCGAGACCATCGAGGAAATTGGCATGGAGAACCGAGAATACTTTATGGAAGCTGGCGGCGAGCGCTATGAATACATCCCCTGCTTAAATGCAGAGGATAGCCATATTGATGTGCTTCAGGCCCTAATTCAGCGGGAATTACAAGGTTGGGGTATGCCTAAATATGCACCAGATCAGTGCCGAGATGAGGCCGTAAGATTAGGTGCTGCAGCTTAATGATCAGCTAGGCAAAGTGGACATGTCCTGGCTCGAACATGCCAATACCCCAGGCAATAGCAATACCCACCGCAAACAAAAGGGTCAGCTTTAACCGGTCATGGCTGTGAAATTGCACCTCGGGCAGTAAATCGCCCAGTGCAATACAGATAAAAGCACCCGCAGAAAATGCCAATGCCGCCGGCAGCAATAAGTCAACGCCCGAACCGGGGTCTACCGCCAGCCAGAACAACCACGCTGTAAGAGGACAGAGCGCCGCAAAAGCCACGTTAATATAGTGTCGATGTCGAACAGACTGGCCTGCCGCAGCCATGACAGTCTCGATGGACAGTGCATCAAGGGGCTTGTGCAACAATATGGCAAGAAACACGCCAATACCCAGCAAACCCGCGCCACTCTCCGGTGTTGCCCGCATGACAGCCCCCAATGCAATGCCATCGATCACCGTGTGAATACTTAGCCCGAATAGCAACCCGAGCCAAGTAAAAGGCCCGCGGGGTGCCTGGGCATGGGCATGCTCGTGGGCATGCTCATGGGGGTGTTGATCGGCGGCCCTATGCTCGCAAGTGCCATCGGCGGCGGCAAAGTCGTGTTGATGGAAATGGAACAAGCGCAACAACAACAGCATGAACACCAAACCCACAACCACCCACAGCATGGTGAAATCGACATCGGCTGAGGGCGCAAGTGCGCTGTGGGGTATTAGATGAAAAAACGCCACACCCAGCATTAAGCCCGCCACGAAACTCATGGTGAGCTGGGTACGGGTGTGGGTCATATGCAGCCGGCGAGGCAACCAGCCACCCACCAGTCCCGCCAAAAATACCGCCACCCCATAGAGAAATAACAGCGAGACAGCCATAACTAGACACACACCATGTTATCGCGATGAATCATCTCGGGAGGACCGCCATAACCCAGAATTGGCTCAATGGCCGCTGACGCTTTACCTGCTAGCCGACGCGCTTCAGCGGCCGGATAATTCACTAATCCTCGGGCAATTTCACACCCGTTGCTATCAACGCAGCGTACCAAATCACCGCGCACGAACTCGCCATCGACACCGACAATACCAATGGGTAGTAATGAGCGCCCCTGTTCCGTGACAACGGCAACAGCACCGGCATCGAGTAACAATGTGCCACGGGCGTGCTGCAAACTCGCGAGCCACTGCTTGCGTGCACTCTGGGGGCGCTTATCGGTGCTCAAAAGTGTGCCCAACGATGCACCTGAGGCTACCGCCGAGACCACATTGGGGTCACGGCCACTCGCAATCACTGTCAACGTCCCCGACCGAGCCGCCAATCGTGCCGCACGCAATTTGGTCACCATGCCGCCCCGACCAAAAGCTCCCCCTTCACCCACCATGCTGTCGAGGGCAGAGTCATTAACATCCGCTATGTCGATGCGCTTGGCGTCAGGTTCCCGACGAGGATCCGCATCGTACATACCATCTTGATCAGTGAGGATTAAGAGCGCGTCAGCATCGACCAAATTAGCCACCAAGGCGGCTAAGGTGTCGTTGTCGCCGAAACGTATTTCATCGGTAACTACGGTGTCGTTCTCATTAACCACGGGCAATACACCCATGTCTAGCAGTGCATTCAAGGTACTGCGCGCGTTCAAATAGCGATCACGGGCGCGAATGTCGTCATGATTAAGCAACACAAGTGCAGTGGTGATGCCTTGGGGTGCAAGGGCATCCTCATAAGCTCGAATAAGTGCCGACTGGCCAACGGCTGCCGCGGCCTGTAGAGCATGCAACTCCGTAGGCCGAGCGTTGAGTCCGAGGCGCACAACGCCCGCGGCAACAGCGCCACTCGATACCAAAATGACTTCAGCACCCCGTTCCCGCAAAGCAACCAACTGTTGCACAAGGGCGTGAACAACACCGTGATTGAGCCGGCGTCCTTCATCGGTGAGCATGGCACTGCCCACCTTGACGACCCAGCGACGAGCAGCAAGGAGGCTCGAACGATCAGAGTGACTCAATGGCGGTACTCCACCTCGATGTCATCATCATCGTCTAGTTCGACGCGTTCTTTTTCGGCTTTACGGGCCAGGGAACGGGCTTCGCGTAGGGACTCAATTCGATCACGAGCTTCCTGCTGCATACGCTCTTGAACAGCCAATTCTGTGGCCGCAGCCTCTTCGTCTTGGCTTTCCTGTTCCTTGAATGTCTCGATGCATGTCATCAAGTCACCACAAATAGCCGTCGTACCCTGCTGACTAATAG
>CBFHMA010000151.1:0-3812 GCA_965656775.1 Luminiphilus sp. | reverse complement strand
TGATCGTGGCAGCCCAGGGTGTGTGGTACACCGATGATCGCGGTCGTCAAATTCTCGATGGCCACTCAGGTCTGTGGACAACCGGTCTGGGGCACGGGCGTGAGGAGATTACCCGAGCCGTACATACCCAGATTGCCGAATTAGACTATGCGCCGCCCTTTCAATTCGGCCACCCCAAAGCGTTTCAGTTGGCCAATGTCGTCAAGTCCTTGATGCCCGACGGCTTGGATTATGTGTTTTTTACCAACTCCGGATCCGAGTCAGCCGATACATCGATGAAGATGGCAAGAGCCTATTGGCGTCTTAAAGGCCAGCCTGCCAAGACGCGATTTATCGGACGCATGAAGGGCTACCATGGGGTGAATTTCGGGGGGATTTCGGTCGGGGGTATCGCTGCCAACCGTAAGCATTTTGGACAGGGGGTCGAGGCTGATCATCTGAGACACACCATGCTCCCCGAGAATCGCTTTAGCCGAGGTATGCCCGGGACTGGCGTCGAGCTAGCTGAAGAGCTGGCTGAACTCATTAGCTTGCACGACGCCTCGACCATTGCCGCGGTCATTGTCGAGCCTATGGCAGGATCAGCCGGGGTTATTCCGCCGCCGGTGGGGTATCTGCAACGTCTGCGTGAGATCTGCGATGCCCATGACATTTTGTTGATTTTTGACGAAGTGATTACCGGCTTTGGACGTTGCGGTGCCATGACCGGTGCCGATGCCTTTGGGGTGACCCCCGATATCCTTAACGTTGCCAAACAGTTGACCAATGGCGCTATTCCCATGGGGGCTGTCATCGCGTCGGCGGACATTTATCAAACATTTATGGCACATGGTGGTCCGGAATACGCCTTGGAGTTTCCCCATGGCTATACCTATTCCGGACATCCAGTGGCCTGTGCCGCCGGGTTGGCGGCGCTGGAGCTGTTAGTCGCGGAAAAGCTGCCCACCAGAGTGGCCGCTCAAGCCCCTTATTTTGAGGCGCTCCTCCATGATGCGTTGCGCGATAAACCCCATGTGACCGATGTTCGTAATTACGGCTTTGCGGGGGCGATTACTCTTGATGCACTACCCGGTGAGCCATTAAAACGTCCGTTCGAGACGGCCATGCGTATGTGGGAAAAGGGCTTTTTAGTGCGTTATGGGGGTGACACGATTCAGTTGGCGCCCGCGTTCACTATGGAGCGCGATCATATGGCATTGTTGGTCTCGGCTTTAGCTGAAACCCTTGATGAGCTGGGCTAGTGACGTTTCAGAAAAATAAAAGCGAGGTTTATTGACCGGTGCTGTTTTTGAAGTCCACGCTTCTTTTGCTGGTGGTATCGCTGTTCACTTGGTTTGCAGTGGCCCTGGTGCTACCGCCCATTGAACCGGCCACTTGGGAGGCGCCTGCTAATCCTGGACGGGTAGGTCCCTACGCAAGCAATGATCGCTTAGGTGGTGTGCAGTTCCTGACGTACGCCGGAGTCGGACCTGAAGATGTCGCTTGCGCCCGCGATGGCTCGGTCTACAGCGGACTCGATGATGGGCGTATCGTGCGCTGGCGTGGACCGGGTGCTCCACAAACCGTGGTCAATACCCGGGGCAGACCTCTGGGCATGGTCTTCGATGATCAGGGCGACCTGCTGGTGGCCGACGCGGCCCGCGGGCTGCTGCGCATTACACCTCAGGGGCAGGCCATTGTGTTGGCAGATCAATACGATGGCGTGCCGTTTAAATTCGCCGATGATCTCGACATCGCAGACGATGGCACGATTTGGTTTACCGACGCCTCTCAGCGGTTTGGTTTTAGGCAGACCGCGCTCGATTTTTGGGAAGGCAGCATGACCGGTAGGTTACTGTCCTACGACCCGCGATCGCGCCAGGTGCGGGTCCATATGGACGGCTTGTTTTTCGCCAATGGCGTGAGTGTGGCAGCCAATGACGAGTATGTCTTGGTCAGCGAAACCGGTATGGCTCGCATTCAACGGCTTTGGCTCAAGGGTCCCAAAGCGGGCACCGTTGACACCTTTATCGACCAGCTGCCCGCGGCCCCCGATAACATTAATATCGACAGTAACGGCTTGCTCTGGATAGCCATGCCGTCACTACGGGACAGTCTCGATGATGCGGCGGGCCACCCGTTTTTACGACAGCTGTTGTCGGTGGCACCCGATGTTGTTCTCGAGAGTTTGATGAACCCCATTAGCTTCGTGTTAGCGGTTGATACCGAGGGGCAAGTGGTTCATAACTTGCAGGATCCCATGGGGCGATTCCCATTTATCACCTCGGCAATGCCCTGCAACGGGTTGCTATTACTCGGCAGCCTACGCACCACCGCTCTCGGAGTGCTGCCGCTTCCACTCTAGGGCATTAATGATCCTTACCTACTCAATTCATCCAGGAGTCCTGTGCTATGGCCGCTTCCTTGTTGTCCCGTCGCGACCTCAAATTTTACCTGTACGAGCTGTTTCAAGTAGACGGCATGCTCAGTCGAGAGCGCTACGCTGACCACAATCGCGAGTCCTTCGATGCTGCCTTGGACCTAGCCGAGAAAATTGCTGAGGACTATTTTGTACCTATTCGAAAAACCGTCGATCTGAATCAGCCCGACTGGGACGGTGAGCGGGTTGTCATGATTCCCGAGATTAAGCGAGCCTACGATGCGGTGGCTGAAGCGGGACTCATTTGTCCCGATCAAGACTATGCATGGGGCGGCATGCAATTACCGTTGGTGGTAGCCGCTTGTGCGCAAGGCTATTTGACGGCTGCGGCCAGTACCACCAATGGTTTTCATGCGTTGACGGCAGCGAATGCCAACTTGCTGGAGGCCCACGGGTCACAGGCGCAAATCGATACTTGGGTAGCAAGGCTTCGCAGCGGTGAGTTCGCCGGTACTATGGCCTTGTCGGAGCCCCAGGCCGGCTCGAGTTTGGCCGATATTCGAACTAAAGCGGTGCCCCAGCCCGATGGTAGCTATCGCATTTTTGGCAACAAGATATGGATTTCCGGTGGCGACCACGAACTCTCCAGCAATATTGTGCATGCGGTGCTTGCACGCATTGAAGATGCGCCCCCCGGGGTTAAAGGCATCTCCCTTTTTATCTGCCCGAAATTTCTGCTGAATGAGGACGGCAGTCTCGGTGAGCGCAACGATGTCCGATTGGCTGGGTTGTTCCACAAAATGGGGGGACGCGGTCAAACCTCGACGGCGCTGAATTTTGGTGAAGCGGATGGCGCTGTAGCCTGGTTAGTGGGCGCGCCCCATCAGGGTCTCAAATACATGTTCCATATGATGAATGAAGCGCGGGTGATGGTTGGTACCAGCGGTGCTGCCTTGGCCCTTTGCGGTTATCAGTACAGTCTCGATTACGCCAAAGAGCGTCCCCAAGGTCGTAAGCCCAACAGTAAAGACCCGTTGGCGCCACCGGTCATGCTGATTGAGCACGCCGACGTGCGCCGTATGTTGCTGGCCCAAAAAGCCTACGCCGAGGGCGCCTGGAGTTTGTGTTTGTTCGCGTCGCAACTGGTTGATGATTGGAAAACCCATCCGGACCCACAGGGTCGTGAGCAGGCTTTTGAGCTGCTCGATTTTTTGACGCCTATTGTGAAAACGTGGCCGTCCGAGTACGGCCCTAAAGCCAATGACCTCGCTATTCAAGTATTGGGTGGCGCGGGCTACACCAATGATCACCCGGTTGAATTGATGTATCGAGACAATCGTTTGAACCCCATTCACGAGGGTACAACGGGTATTCAATCTATCGATTTGCTCGGTCGTAAGGTGCTGCAACATGACGGTGCCGGTTATCGTGCCTGTGTGGCGGCTATTGAGGC
>CBFHMA010000150.1:0-3829 GCA_965656775.1 Luminiphilus sp. | reverse complement strand
ATTAATGGCGTCGAATCGCGAACCATCGTTACCAGTGAGGAAAAGCACGTTGAAAAACTGCCAGGGGTATCGCCCATCATCGATGCATATAGACGGCTACAGGCTACTGTCCCGGTGGCACAAAAATCGGCTTCCCGCTGTGAGGTCTAACCAGCTCTGTATCGGCAACAGAGGGCAGGCCAGCGTACGCTTATTGCAGCTAGCCGGTGTGATCGCCCTGCTCGCGTCTCTCACAGGCTGCCCTAGCGCCAGTAACCCGACAACACCCAGCGTCCCAACACCCAGTATGCCCAGCCCCAGTAGCGGGGCATCAGCACCTTCGAGCTCCAGCAGCAGTGCAAGTTCCAGTTCGAGCTCCAGCAGTAGCTCAAGCTCGAGCAGCAGTTCATCGGCGAATTCAAGTGCTACCAGTAGCCCAAGCACATCGAGCACAGGTAGTAGCGCTGGTGCCGGCACGGGCTTTCCAAGTCCCAGCGGCGCCAGCACGGCTTCAGGGGGCACCGCCAGTACCGGCAACACTTCAGGCAACGACAGCGATGCAACCGGCAACACTGACAATTCAGACGGCGCGAACAGTGGCGCAGCCGAGAGTACAGCTGACGCCAATGGTGCAGAACCCGGCTTTGGGGAAGCAGCCGTTGGCACCGCCATGCCCGACATGCGCGACAACCTGCCCAGCATGGAGCAAAGCTACGGTGACGCCAGTGACGGTGGCACCAACAACGCTACTGGCTCAGATGCAGGGGGCACCAGCGGTGACGGCAATGACTCGGCTAGCGGGACTAGCGAGGGGGTGGCAACCACATCGGGTAATGGCGTTGAAAATGGCATCAATGGCGTGGACAGCGGCACTGCTAACGCCCGAGACCAGGCTAACCAACCGGGTACCCGTGCCGATGGTGGCATGACAGGTACCAGTGGCTCGGTATTTGGCGATGGCACCCTGACGCCTGCCGAGCAAGTGGCTATTTTGGACCGACAGCTAGAACAGAGCACCAGCGACTTTGATGCCATGATTCTAGAGGAACAGGAGCGACAACGAGAGATTGATCGCAGTCGCACCCAGAGCAGCACAGCTAGCGCCGACGCAAGTGGTGATGCCAGCCGTAGTGCTAATAGCCCCTACCGAGACGATGTCGCCATGGGAGGGCCGCCCGGTGGCAACGGTGGTATCGGTGGCCCCCGGGCTGGCGGCCAAAATCCCGCGATCTATGAAGCGCCCGAGGATATCCCCAACGGTAACGACGATGACGTTGTGGCCCGACAGTTACGCGAAGCCGCTATGCGTGAACCCGACCCGGTTATCCGCGAACGGCTTTGGAACGAATATCGTAAGTACAAAGGACTGGAGATTCCCGAGTGAAACCACGGAACCTGCTTGCCGCTGCCTTGTGTGCGCTGCTTACGTTCATGGGCGGTTGCGTTAATCAAACGATCAAAAGCACCGCAGTACCCCCATTAGCGCAACCGGCCACTGTCGTTCCCGAGCAAGAAGTGCTCGATGTGGGTGTTGCGTTGTTCGACCCAGGTATCTCTGAACTCAACGATGACGAGCCGGTCTACCCGGAAGTTCGACGGGCAGAGACCACCTTTATTGCCAAGGAATTGAGCAAGACTTTGCAAGAGATAGGGGTTTGGGGCGCAGTGCGGGTCGTCCCCGACGATCAACAATTCACCGATGTTCTTGTATCGGGCACGATCCTGCACAGCGATGGCGAGAAACTTACCTTACAGGTCAACGTCACCGACGCACGGGGTGTCACTTGGATTAATAAAACCTACTCGGGCACCACATCCAAGTACGCTTATGAGGGGCGTACCGCCGGTCACAAAGACCCGTTTCTCATGGTGTACCGCAACATCGCCAATGATATGTTGGCCCTATTCCAAGGCCTCTCTAGTAAAGAGCGACTAGCGGTGCGTCACGTTGCAGAGCTGCGCTTCGCACGCAATTTTGCCGCGAACGCTTTCGAGGACTACCTGAGCATCGATAAAAAAGGGCAGTACCAAATTTTACGACTCCCTGCCGAGAACGACCCCATGCTGGAACGAGTGCGGCAGCTCCGCCAGCGTAACTACATCTTCGTCGACACCTTGCAGGGGCACTACAACAACTTTTCCGATGACATGTATGACCCTTACCACGAGTGGCGGAAATTAAGCTACGAGGAAGTCATAGCGCTGCGGGAGTTGAAAGCGGAATCCAACGCGCAACTAATAGCTGGCGCCGCATCGGTGATCGCCGGTATTGCAGCCCAAGGTTCCGATAATGGGTACGCCCGAACAGCGGGTATGGTGGGTATTGCAGGTGGCGGCTATTTACTAAAAAGTGGCCTAGAAAAGCGAGCCGAATCCAATATCCACACCCTGGCTCTGGAGGAATTGGGGCAGTCCTTGGAAGCAGAAATAACGCCTCGTGTTATCGAGTTAGAAGATCGCACCGTGCGGCTCTCGGGCAATGTGGCCGATCAATACGACCAGTGGCGAGAACTCATGGCCGATATTTACGCTGCAGAAATGGGTGCCTTAGACCCGCCCAACGAGCAACAGGCTCCGGCCGGTCGCTAATCAATTCAGCACCTTCGTACTAGCCATTTACGGAATGCCAAAAGAGAGTCTGCTGTGACAGATCACGACGACCAGCCACTTCGGCCGGCAGCCTTTACGCCACCATCAGCGCCAGCGGTTGAGCATCAACCCAGCGCATCGGCACCTAGGGGCTTACTGATTGCCATCGGTGCAGTGCTCATCATGCTGCTGTTGGTCTTGTTTGTCCTGCCAACATGGGTATCGCCGGTAACGTCTGTTAACAGTCCTGAAGCCACCTCGGGCACTAATGAACCATTAAGCGCACAGCCCGATGCAGCAAGCAAGCAACCTGCACCGAACAACAGTGCGGGCCCCAGCCCCTTTGCCGATGCACAGCGCCAAAAAGAGCGGCGTGCCGCTCAAGAGGCGCTACAGCAAGTGCTGGAAGTGCAAGACATTTTACTGGAGATGTCGGTCACTGAATGGGCACCAGCGCGCTACGATGAAGCCCTGCAGCAGGCAACGGTTGGTGACGACGCTTACCGAGAGGGCCGCTTTAACAACGCGACTGCAGCCTACCAAGGTGCCCTCGAACAGTTATTGGCCTTAGAAAGCTCCGTTGTACAACGACAGGAACAAGCCATAGCCACCCTGATTGCCGCGGTAGAACAAGGGGACGAAACCGCTGCCACCACGGCGCTCACGCTACTACAGCAGTTAGCAACCGAACCGTCGGTGCTCACCCCACTAACCGCACGTGTCAGGGCGATTGAGACCGTGCAACAAGCCCTGACAGCAGCGGAGGCCGCTGTCGATGCACAAGACTACGGTGCAGCTCTTGACGCACTCGAACAAGCACTCAACGCCGACCCGACCCATCAACAGGCGGCAAAGCGTCAGTTAGAGGTCGTGCAACTCGATACAGATTTCCGTTTTCGACAAGCGATGTCAAAGGGCTATTTTGCGCTTGAGCAAGCGGCTTTCAATGACGCCGAAGTGGCCTTCAACAATGCGGCCGTCCTGAAACCGGGTGCGCCGGAACCCCAAGCGGCCCAACAAGAACTCAGCGACGCGAAGACAGCCGCACAACTGCTGGCGCTGCGTCAGCAGAGTGAACAACTGGTAGCGGCAGAACAGTGGCAGCAGGCCGTTGCAGTCTTTGAGGAAGCGCTCTCGGTTGATCCAACCCTTACCTTTGCTCAACAAGGTATCGCTGCAGCACAGCCTCGGGCAGTTTTAGACGAGGCCCTTGATGCCATCGTGGAGCAGCAAGTGCGTTTAGCCAATCCACCGGTATTGG
>CBFHMA010000149.1:0-3843 GCA_965656775.1 Luminiphilus sp. | reverse complement strand
GCACTCGTGTGCAACCAAGCCTTGTCGGCCCGTATACAGCACCGAGTAATGGCTCTTCAGTCGATGGGCAATATAGTTGGCACTCAATATGGCCACTTTACTGGCGTTGGTTAAGCCTTCTGCGCCCATCATCGCAATATAGGCCCACGAAATGGGCAAAATAGACGCGCTTCCGTAGGGTGCAGCTGAAACCACATCATTATCGGGTGATAAGCCAGGGATGGGTGCTACCGGCGATGTTGGCAAGTAAGGAATGAGGTGCGCACCCACGCCAATAGGGCCCATACCAGGACCACCACCACCATGGGGTATGCAGAAGGTCTTGTGCAGATTCAAGTGCGATACGTCGGCACCAAATTTACCGGGCGCTGCCAATCCAATGAGGGCGTTCAAATTAGCGCCATCGACGTAGACCTGCCCGCCGTGCTCGTGGATCAGGGCACACAGATCTACTACCGATTCCTCGAACACACCATGGGTCGACGGGTAGGTGATCATGATGGCGGCAAGCTTGTCACCGAATCGATCGAGTTTGCTGCGCAAGTCGTTCATATCGACATTGCCCTCGTCGTCGCAGCTGACGATGACAACTTCCATACCCGCCATGACCGCACTGGCGGGATTCGTGCCGTGAGCGGAGGAGGGAATAAGGCAAACCGTACGGTGATGATCGCCTCGGGCTTGATGGTAACGACGAATGGCGAGGAGTCCTGCGTACTCCCCTTGCGAGCCGGCATTGGGTTGTAACGACATGCCATCGTAACCCGTGCAGGTGACCAGCCAGCGCGATAGCTCCTCCAACATCAGGCTGTAGCCTCTGGTTTGCTCTGGCGGTGCGAAGGGGTGAAGCCGACCAAACTCAGGCCAGGTAATAGGCACCATTTCGGTGGTGGCATTGAGTTTCATGGTGCAACTGCCAAGGGGAATCATGGCACGGGTCAGTGCAATATCCTTATTTTCCAGGCGCTTCAGGTACCGCAACATCTCCGTTTCGGCGTGATAATCGCGGAATAGTGGGTGCTGCAGATAGTCCACCGGTCGGTGAAGTTGTTCGGGAATGCCTTGAATGACAGTCTTGGCTTCGGCGCCTCCAGACAGCTCATCAAACAAGGCGATTAGCCGGTCGATATCGGCGCGGGTAGTGGTCTCATCGAGGGCAATACCCACTGCATCGTCGGCGATGGCACGTAAGTTACAGTCGAGGGCCCAAGCCTTAGCGATGACCGCTTGCTGAGCATCGCCGACATGTACCGTCAGTGTGTCGAAAAAAGTCGTGTTACGCAGTTGTAAACCGCGTTGGTTTAATACGTTGGCTAACTCTCGGCACAATCCGTGAACACGCTGACCAATCCCTCGCAATCCATCAGGTCCATGGTACATGGCGTATAGGGCTGCCATGATCGCGAGCAATGCCTGCGCGGTGCAAATGTTGCTGGTGGCTTTTTCACGGCGAATATGTTGCTCCCGGGTTTGCATCGCCATGCGTAGCGCTTGATCACCCCTGCGATCAATGGATACCCCAATAACTCGACCGGGTACCGAGCGCTTGTAGGCATCCCGTGTGGCAAAGAAGGCAGCATGGGGGCCGCCAAAGCCCATGGGTACACCGAACCGCTGACTATTACCGACCACCACATCGGCGCCCTGTGCCCCGGGCGAGCTGAGTACGGTGAGTGCAAGCAGATCGCTGGCAACGCAAACGAGGGTATGTCGACCGTGGGCTGCCTTTATGAGCGGTTCAAGGGGACGAATGTCACCGTATGTGCCGGGGTACTGGACCAACATGCCGAAAGCGTCGCCCGCGTGCTCGAGCGCCTCGGCCGCTGTAACCACTACATCGATGCCCAGAGGCTCAGCGCGGGTTTTTAGCAGAGCGATGGTTTGGGGATGGCAATCATCGGCCACCAAAAACTGCTGGGAACGATTTTTCTTGTTGACTCGATGCAGCAGCGTCATTGCCTCCGCGGCAGCGGTTGCCTCGTCGAGTAGTGATGCGTTGGCCAGCTCCATGCCTGTGAGATCCATGACCATTTGTTGGTAGGTCAGCAGCACTTCAAGGCGGCCTTGGGAAATCTCGGGTTGATAAGGCGTATAAGCGGTGTACCAGCCAGGGTTTTCGAGCACGTTACGTTGGATAACCGTCGGCGTGTAGGTGTCGTAATAGCCCATGCCGATGTAAGAGCGCTTGACCTCATTGTGGTTGGCGTACTCTCGCAGACGTGCCAACGCTTGTTGTTCGGTCATGGGTTGCTCGAGTGCCATGGTGTCAGTACGCCGTATTTGCGCGGGCACCGCGGTGTCGATAAGGGCATCGAGGCCGGGAAAGCCAATAGCCTGCGCCATTTCGGCCTGCTGCTCCGGCGTGGGCCCAATATGTCGTCGATCAAAATCGGCGCGGGGGTCGAGCTGCTGGTACTGTGACGTGGTCATGGGGCTCCTTGAGCATCCGGAGGGGTCGCATTTAACGACCTTGGGTTTCTGAAAAATACCTTTTCGAGTGTGCCCTTGGTGATTGGGATTTACTCGTTTGCCTGCTTGAAGCCTGCATAGTCGACTGTTACCACATACCAGTGGCGCGGTCCGCTGGGGCTCTCTACGACCACCTCGGCGTCGACTGATTTGCCCAGCAACGCTCTACCGAGGGGCGAGTCACAACTGAGCTTGCCCGCCTTCACATCAAATTCATCGGGGCCGACCAAGCGCCAACTGATGGTGTTCCCGTCACTATCCTCTAGGGTCACCTGAGCACCAAAGTAAACCCTGCTCGGGTCACTGGGGGGCTCCCTCACGACGGTTAGCTCGTCAAGCCGCTTGCGTAAAAAGCGGACCCGACTGTCAATTTCTCGCAGCCGCTTTTTACCGTAAATGTAATCGCCGTTCTCGGACCGATCGCCGTTAGCGGCCGCGGCTTGAACGGCACTGGTGACGACAGGTCGCTCGATCTTCCATAGTTGCTGCAGCTCTGCGCGCAAGACTGCCTCGCCCTCGGGCGTAATGTATGGCGAGCCTCGGGGCCGAGGGGGGCGATAACGACTCATCTCGACATTTTAATGCTTCTTGGCGACATTGACAGCCTCTGCTGGCGTCTTTGGGGCCCATTTAGGGCTGATTGAGGGCAGTTGGGTAATTTGTCGCAGGCTATGGCAAGCTGGCGTTATCTGAAGTGTTGGAGCTACAAAGGGTGTTTCATGGCGGCATTATTGCGATGGGTAATGGGTGTTATTGGCTGTCTTGTGGGAGTCGGTTGTATCGCACAGCCTTGCGTGACCCTTACGGGTGATGCCATTCAAGGGGGCTTGTTGTGGGGAAGCGTAGGTCCCGATATTGCGGTTCGGTTCGATAATCGAGACGTGCCGGTAGCGTCCGATGGCAGCTTTTTATTGGGGCTCGGGCGTGACGCACCGAGCCAGCTCACCCTGGAAGTTGAGGACAATGCTGTTTGCCGGCAGACCGTGACGGTGGCTCAGCGTGATTACATTGTTCAACGCATAGAGGGTGTACCGCAACGCACCGTGACCCCTCCTCAAGAGGAGCTCGATCGCATCGCTCGTGAGCGGGTATTGGTGAGGGATGCAAAGGCCGCGCGACTTGAGCGTCCAGATCTATTATCGGCGGTGAAAGCCGGTATGCGCTGGCCCCTGCTTGGCCCGATCACCGGTGTCTATGGCAGTCAGCGGGTGTATAACGGCACACCTCGATCACCCCACTATGGCGTCGATGTGGCCGCGCCAACAGGGCGGCCAGTACGGGCACCTAGCCCCGGTGTCGTGACCCTGGCGGAGCCCGATCTCTTCTACTCAGGGGGTACTGTCATTCTCGACCATGGCTACGGTTTGTCGTCTT
>CBFHMA010000148.1:0-3853 GCA_965656775.1 Luminiphilus sp. | reverse complement strand
GGGGTAATACCAGACACTTGTGCCCAGTTATCAATTGGGGTGCCCCCTGAGCAATAGCGGGTGCTCGACCAAATTCGATCGACCGTCGTCCTATCAATGGCCGACAGTGGGTTATCTTTCGCCACGATTATCACCAGCGCGTCCCGACCCAACTCGACCGCCGTGGGCAGGTGTCCCCGACGAGCAACAAAGCGGGCGAGCTCACCATCACTCATCGGCCGCGACATCATGCCAATATTAGCAGTGCCCTCGGCAAGGGCGGTGGGCGCTGCAGCGGACCCCGCTGCTTGAATTTCTACCGCCACATCGGGATGACTTGCCTGGAAAGCTCGAGTCCATGCGGTGACAACACCACCAAGGGTATCTGAACCGGTGATGATAAGGGTGTTTTGTTTAGCTTGAGCTGTTGATACCAACGCCCCGAACCACAGGCAGACCCAACATACTAACTGCGCTACAAACCTGCAGATCCAACCGCTCGGTATACCCATGCAGCGGCAATACCCGATCATAGGCTGGCGCTAACGGGGTCAGATACGATGAATGCCTCATCGGCATCGCGAACAGCCATTACGAAGCTCAAGGAGAACTCGCTACCCCGGCCCAACTCACTATCAATGGTAAGCTCGGCTTGGTGGGAAGTTGCGACGTGCTTAACGATAGCCAGGCCAAGTCCGGTACCACCGATTCGCTGACTGCGGCTCTTATCAACACGGTAAAAACGCTCGGTCAGTCGCGGTAGGTGTCGTTTAGCAATACCCATACCCCTGTCCACCACGCCGAACACCGCCCTACCATCGCGCTCACACCAACTGACATCAACGGGCTGATCGTTTTCACTGTATTTGAGCGCATTGATAATGAGATTACTGAAGGCGCTGTGCAGCTCTTGTCGATCTCCCAATACCAACGCCCCCGAGCCCACAGTGAGCCGTATCTCTCTGTCCCCGTAGGCGGCGCGCAATTCATTAACCGTTTCGCCAACGAGCTGGGCAACATCGGTTAAGGCGGTCTTTCGTAACGTTTCGGCACTCTCAATACGCGATAGCCAGAGTAAATCTTTAAGTAAATTCTCCATCCGAGCAGTTTGCTCGTTCATTTGCGCCAGCGGCCGCTGAAATCGGAGTTCTTCGAACTGGGGGATGTTTTGCAGGGTGTCGATATAACCCTTTATGACCGTCAGTGGCGTGCGCAACTCGTGGGAAACATTACCCACAAAGTCGCGACGCATTTGCTCTAGGCGATACTGCTGGGTCACATCACGGACAAAAATGAGCCTATCCCCTTCTCCGAAGGTGGACAGCTCAAACTGCAAGCAGCGCTCACCCTCGGTGGTCGGGTCAATGCGCAGTGGCCCATCGGGTGTCTCGAGCTCGAAGTACTGATGAAACTTCGGTTGGCGAATGAGATTGAGCACCGGTTGTCCCCGATCCTCGGGAAACTTAATACCTAATAAAAAATCCGCAGAATCGTTGGACCATGCAATATTGTGCCGCCGATCGACGATGACCGCTGCATCGCGCATAGACGCAAGAGAATCTTGCAAATAATCGAGAGCCGACTCCAATCGTTGACGATCTTCCCGGTTACGTCGCTGTAACAGATAGATACCATCAAACAATTGCCCCCAGACACCAAAACCCTCGGGGGGCTCTTGACTTGGATCCGCTATCCAGCGCTGTGCGTTATAGAGCTGACGGGCCCAATGCACCAGCACCAAAACCAAGCCAGCACAGAGACCCTCAAGGGGGAAACCCACCACTGAACCGATAGCCAAACCAGCGACCACCGTAACAACGGCCCATCGAAAAACATAAAGCAGCGACGGATAACGTCGATTCACGTGTCGCCAAACCCTCGAGCTGAGAAGCGATAGCCTGTCCCGCGAACGGTCTGGATTAGGTCACTGTAATCGGCGAACTCTGTCTGCAGCGCCTTACGCAGCCTGCGGATATGGACATCGACCGTACGCTCTTCAACGTACACGTTAGCTCCCCAGACATGGTCAAGCAATTGATTGCGGGTGTACGCCCGTTCGGGATGTGACATAAAAAACTGCAGCAAGTTAAATTCTGTGGGCCCCATATCAACCGGTCGATCGGCAAGAAAAATACGCCGACTCTCGGTGTCTAACAATAAATCTTTCACTTGCAGCTTGTCGCGCTCCTCGCCCCCCTTCGATCGGCGCAGCAAGGCTTTAATGCGCGCTATTAACTCTCTTGGCGCAAAGGGTTTTGTCATGTAATCATCGGCGCCGACATCGAGCCCTTGAATCACATTATCTTCCGCGGTCTTTGCGGTTAACATAATGACCGGCATGCTCCGGGTGGTCTCATTACGTTTCAAACGACGCAGTAGCTCCAAACCGCTGCCTCCGGGCAACATCCAGTCGAGCAGCACCACATCGGGCCGCTCATCAACGATTAAACGATGGGCATCGAGTATCGTCTCTGCTTCGAGGCAGTCAAAATCAGCAATTTCCAATGCCATCTTAAGCATATCTCGAATGGCAAATTCGTCGTCGACAATAAGAACTTTATGTGTAGGCATGATGAGTCACAGCGCGCTTATACAGGAGACGACATTAGATGATGGAAATATGACATCCCCGTTACACACCCCTAAACCCACGGCACTACCACCAATCAAACCAACCTCCGTCCTCGAGTTCTTTCACACAACCTTGCAACTGGCGGTTATAGCGTTTTGCTCGACCATCGACTTTACGGGCAACATCCACGAGCCATTGCTTGGACCGGTAAGTTCCTCGAGCATAACCACCGTGTCCCTCGTGGTAGGCCAAATACAAGCGAAACCCATCGTCTTTGGCGATGCCGTTGGTCCGATAGCTCACATCGTTATACCAACCAACGAAATCGACAGCGTCATCAAAATCATCGCGATCGGCGCCATAATTCCCCGACTCACGCTCATAGCGACGCCAGGTATCGTCCTTTGCCTGGCTATAGCCATAGGCATCAGACGCGCGAGGTCCTGGGATAATGCCCCAAATCATTCGGCGTGCGGGCTTGGCGGTGGCCACAAAACGGCTCTCTTGATGCATAAACGCCATCATGACGGAAATAGGCACGCCCCATCGCGCACGAGCACTCTTGGCATCGTCATACCAGCCAGATTTTTCGCGAAAAATCTCACAGATATCGTCAACGTCCTTAGGTGGCGATGTGACACAACCCGCAAGGCTATTTAGGATAATCAGTGCCGCTAGGGGCATTTTGATCTGGGAGAAGTAGCGCTGAATACCGGTCATTGCAAACGCTCCAGCAGTTCGAGAAAAGCGGTTTCATCTAGGATGCCAAGCCCAAGGGTCTGTGCTTTTTTGAGCTTACTACCCGCCCCCGGGCCGGCTACAACGCAGTGGGTCTTGCCGCTGACACTGGCTGACACTTTAGCACCAAGCATGCGTAAAGTGGCCTCTGCATCATCGCGTCCCATGGTTTCAAGCTTGCCTGTCACAACCCAGGTTTGGCCCGCAAGCGGCGCATCCCCAACAGGGGTTTCGGCTAGGTCTGGCCAGTGCACACCCGAGTTCCTTAAGCGCTCTATCGATTGGATATTCTGCGCTTCCGCAAAAAATTGGCGGATGTGTTCGGCGACGACGGGTCCGACATCATCGACCTCGAGTAAGGCCGGTGTGCTCGCCTGCACAAGTGTCTCTAAAGCACCAAAGTGCTGCGCCAACTGGCGGGCGGTACTTTCACCCACCTCCCTAATACCCAGCGCATAAATAAACCTGGGTAATGTCGTGGCCTTACTGGCCTCGATGGCTGCAAGCAAATTATGGGCTGACTTGTCACCCATGCGCTCAAGGCTGAGCAACTGTTCAGCCCTC
>CBFHMA010000147.1:0-3854 GCA_965656775.1 Luminiphilus sp. | reverse complement strand
CTATCGGTATCGATGGCACTAACCGGGGCAACCGACCTTTCAGAGGTAGATACACACATCCTAGACCGCGGTTAAACTAGTTGATCGGCGGGACCGTACCACTCCACCCGTACTGCCATTTCGAGGAGCTCTATGCATCAACCCGCAGCTACTAGCGTCCCGCCAATATACGAGCAGGGCTACCGCCTTGCCGACGCTTTTTACAGGGGACGCTTGCGTTTGAATTGCGTAATAGCACAGCTCAAGCATGCTCTGTTTGCAGTGGGTTTAGTGCTTACCATAGCGGCTTGTAGCGGCGATGATGCGGAACTTAGAGGTAGTCGACCCGGGGGCTTTGCGCGGTCGGTGCCTGTATTAGTGTCTGAAGCAACCCGAGAAGCCCTCGACGACAGTGTGCAGGCTGTGGGTACAGCCCGCGCATTACGAAGCGTTACCCTATACCCTGAAACCGCGGGTGCGGTGATCGCCGTGAACTTTGCGCCCGACTCACCTGTCACCGAAGGCCAGGTCCTGCTGGCTCTCGATGATCGCGATGAGCGCTTAGCGGTTCGATTAGCCCAAGTGCAGCTCGCTGACGCTGAGCGGACGGTAGAGCGCTTCATCTCCCTCAATAAACAGAGCGCGAACATTCCCGAAAGCCAAATCGATACCGCAAAAGCGGCTGTGGATAGCGCGAAGATTGCGCTTGAGCAAGCCCAAGTCAATTTGGCACGACGCCAAATTCAGGCGCCCTTTAGTGGTCGCGTGGGCATTACCGATATTGATATTGGCGACCGCATTGAAACCAACACGACGGTAACCACCCTCGACGATCGCAGCCAATTACTGATCGATTTTGCCGTACCCGAAGTATTCGTCGGACAAGTGATGCCCGGCACACCGGTTCGGGTAAAACTGTGGGATCAGGCCGATGAACCCCTCGATGGCCAAATTGTTGCCACGGGCTCTCGGGTTGACACCAGCTCCCGAGCTTTTACGGCAAGGGCCGCCATTGATAACACTAGCGACCGATTCCGCCCGGGCATGGCATTCGAAATCACCCTATCGGTGAATCGCGGCCAGTATTTGTCGGTGCCCGATGTCGCCGTGCAGTGGGGAGCCGACGGCGCCTATTTGTGGATCGAGAAAGACGGTAAAGCAACCCGTCGCGATGTGACGTTAGTGCGCCGCTTACCGAACCGCTTACTGGTTGAAGCAGATATTACACCGGGCACGCCTATCGTGACTGAAGGCGTACAAGCAGTGCGCGAGGGCGTCGCCCTGACCGTACTCGATGCTGCCGATCTCAACCGAGATACCCAGCGAGAGCTAGCCCAGCCCAATTTGAAAATCCCCGCCTCTTCAGCGAACGGAGGTTAAGGTGCGCGGACATTTACAAGGCGGGCTGCCCGAGCTGGGGGTGAAACGCCCTTGGTTGGTTTTGGTGATTAACCTACTGATCGCCATTAGCGGTATTGCTGCACTCTTGGCTATTGAAGTGCGTGAGCTGCCCGACGTTGATCGCCCCATTGTGAACGTGCGAGCCCAACTTCCCGGCGCCTCCCCCGAGACCATAGATGCCGAGGTGACTCGGGTGCTCGAAGGCGCCGTGGCCCGGGTATCGGGGGTAAAAGATATCGACTCGGCCAGCGAGGAGAACAACAGTCGTATTCGAGTGGAGTTTAATCCGGGTATGGATGTCGACAGAGCCGCTGCCGACGTTCGTGAGGCCGTCAGTCGTGTTGAGCGCGAGCTGCCCGATGCCGTGGAACAGGTAGCGGTATTCAAAGCCGATGAAGATGCCCAAGAGATTGTGCGGATTGCAGTAGCAAGCGAAGCCTACAGCGAAGAAGAACTCACCCGCATTATTGAGCAAGACATCATTCCCCGTTTTGTCTCGCTACCGGGCGTTGCCGATGCGCCGATTTTTGGCGCTCGCCCGCGGGTGCTGCGGATCATTTTGGATCCGTTGCGACTCACCAGTTACAACTTAACGGTAGCCGACATTACCGAAGTGCTCCGCAATGCGCCCCTGGATGTACCCGCCGGTAGTTTTCGGGCCGGTGACCAAGACCTCTTAGTGCGAGCCGATGCCGCTGTGACCGAAGAAGCGGATATCAGCTCGCTGGTCATTCGCAACGACGTGCGCCTTCGAGATGTCGCCACGGTCACCTTCTCTCCCGCCGATGCCAGCGGCTTTGTGCGCTTAAATGGCGAGCGGGTCATTGGCATTGGCGTAGTGCGCCAGGCGGGCTCAAACACTATTCAGATATCTGATGGGGTGCGCCAAGCGGTAGACGATATCAACCAACGGTTTGGTGACCTGTCGCTAACCATTATCTCTGACGATGCGGTGTTTATTCGTGGCGCGGTGCGCGAGGTCATCCTCACCCTGGGTGTTGCCATATTGGTGGTTATTGCCACCATCCGCCTGTTCTCGGGCTCTATGCGCCTAACTCTCATCCCTGCCATTGCCATCCCTGTCTCGCTCATGGGCACGCTGGCCGCTAGTTGGGCGCTGGGATTTTCTATCAACATTCTCACGCTGCTAGCTTTGGTGCTGGCCACAGGCCTTATCGTCGATGACGCTATTGTGGTACTCGAGAGCGTTCAGCGCCGTCGCGCCGATGGCCTGGGTTCCAGTGCTGCTGCTGTCGTGGGCACCCGCAAGGTGTTCTTCGCGGTCATTGCCACTACCGCTGTGTTGGTGGCGGTGTTTATTCCCATTGCGTTTTTACCCGGCACTGCTGGCCGCCTATTCCGAGAGTTCGGATTAGTACTTGCGGTAGCGGTGGCCATTTCGTCCTTTGTGGCCTTAAGCCTGGTACCCGCCGCCATGGCGAGACTAGCGCCCCATGAACCCAAAGCTCGCCTGCTAGACGGCGTCGGTAGCAAGTTACTAAGTTTCTACGACAAGAGCTTAGGCCTCACACTGCGCCACCCCTGGCTGTCGTTACTCCTGTGTGTTGCTGCAGCCGGCAGTGCAGGTGCCCTTTACACCGAGCTAGAGCGTGAATTGCTGCCCACAGAGGACAGAGGCAGCTTTAATGTGTTCGCTCGGGGACCCGACGGCGTGGGATTGAGTTACACCGAACGTCAGGGCGACAGACTGGAAAATATTCTTTTGCCGCTTATGGAGAACGGCGAAATTGAGGCCCTGTATTCGGTTATTGGCCGGTGGGATCCGAACATCGTTTTCATTAACGCAAGACTGGCACCTTGGGATCAGCGGTCGCGCAGCCAGCAAGCCATTGCCGATGAACTCAAGCCTCTGTTCGCTAATTTGCCCGGCATGAACACACGGGTCTTTAGTGGCAACTCCCTGAATTTGCGCGGTGCTTCCGGAGGCGGTGTTAGTTTGGCGCTATTGGGCACCGACTACGACACCATGTTCCAAGCGGCGCGCCAATACACCGATGCCATTCGAGAACAGCTCACCACCGTGAGTGGGCCACGTATCAGCTACAACCCTTCCCAGCCACAATTATCGGTTCGCATTGACCGCCAGCGTGCCTCCGACATGGATATTCCCCTCGATGCCATCGCCCAAACCCTGCGGGTTATGGTGGATGGACTTGAGGTCGTTGACTTGAACGTCGACGACCAATCGGTGCCCATTATTCTGGAAGCGGGTAGCGACAAAATCGACGATCCATCTGACTTGGTGAACCTGTATGTCCGCACCAATAACGACGTACTGGTGCCGCTCTCAAGCGTTGTGACCTTAGATGAACGGGGCGTGGCGGGCCAATTAGACCGACGGGCCCAACGCCGAGCCATTGAAGTAGATGTAGAAGTAGCGCCAGGCGTAGCGCTGCAAACGGCGGTTGATGATTTGCTGGCATTGGCTAAAGACGTGTTGCCTGAGGACATCA
>CBFHMA010000146.1:1057-3887 GCA_965656775.1 Luminiphilus sp. | reverse complement strand
GGGCCACGATATCGACCCTGAAGCCTTAAGTTACAAGTCTGGAGACAGCTTCAAACTGGCCGCTAGGGGCCGCAGTAACATGCCCACGGTGGTGTTCGACTCGACCGGTAGAGCTTACAGCCTGGCCAGTCATAACTTGCCTTCGGCGCGAGGGCAGGGTGAACCCCTCACCGGGCGCATCAATCCACCATCGGGTGCTGTTTTTGAAGGTCTGTTAACAGGTTCTGAGCGGCAGCGCTTTATATTGGCCAGTGATGCAGGTTATGGCTTCATTGTTAAATTTGCCGATTTGCAGACCAAAAATAAGGCGGGTAAAGCGGTGCTAACCCTGCCCACAGGTGCCAGAGTGCTGCAGCCTTCACCGGTACCTGACGGCTCAGATTTGCTGGTCGCTGCGGCGACCAATGAAGGTCGGCTGTTGGTATTCCCCCTGAGCGATTTACCGGAACTTGCGCGTGGCAAAGGCAATAAGATCATTGGTATTCCCTCGGCCAGGGCTGCCGCTAGAGAAGAGATTTTGGTTGGGGTATGCGTTATTGGTGAGCAGGACATCCTGCAGGTTACGGCAGGTCGGCAACATTTGAAGCTGAAAGCTGCTGACCTTACCAACTACCGAGGTGAGCGGGGTAGACGCGGTAATCGACTACCCAAAGGTTTCCAGAAGGTTATGGCGCTGTCGGTTCTTCCGAAAGCCTAGCATCGGACTGTGGGGCGTTGTCGATCAGCGCTCGCAGCAGAATTTGCCGCTGCCGCTCCACCAAGTCTCGATGGCTGTCTACCCAAGAGCCTAGTAGCTTGCGGTCGTTCCCCGGCGCCAAAATGGTGGCTCGATTTTGTAAATCAAGGTCATCGCTAACCGCATCAACCAGAGCAATACCCTCGCGTTCTTGCTGACATACGCTGTGGAGTCGATCGAGGCTCGACTGGGTGTATAAGCCCGGGTAGATGTCGCGATGATCGCCAGGCCCAAGTTCACTATGACCCACGGCTATACCCAGGTTTACCGATAAGCGAAGTTGTTCACCGATAACAGGCGCAGTCTGTTGAATGAGCCAAGCACAGCTAGCGGCACGCAAGGCTGGCGATCCTATCGTGTTGTGTCCTGCGAAATAGATGGCTAAGCCAAATTGTCTCGCTACCGCTAAATCGCCGTTGTAAAACCCGACAGCGCCGTAGATCATTCTGTGGAGTGTAGCCACGTAACGCTGCAGTCGCCGTTCATCAATGGTCTCTAGATAACTGGGAAGGCTGCGCAAGTACAGGTAGACAATAGCTGTGCCCTGGTAGTGCTCATCACCGGCGGTCACTAATGCCGAGGGTCGCAATAGATCGAGTGGTAGTGCGGCTACTCGATCTCGCAGCGCCTGCAACTCGTTTTCTGGGGTTGCGTGTTGGCCCGTTACTTCGGCGAGTTCTGCGCTCACTGCCTGCAAATTACGGGCTAGACGCTGGCCCATAGCGCGGGTGATCCCGAAAATAACGATGCTTAGCAGTAGTGCTAGTCCTGACATCAGGAGCACGAAGCGCTGCTGGGTATGGCGCTGGGTTTCGGTATTTAAATAAACCTCGGCGCTCCCCGCTATATCGCCGGCAATTCGTATGGGCCATTGAAATTGTGGCGCTGCAGTGTCTCGTGTCCCGGCGGCGGCCAATTCAGCGCCCTCAATATCGACCGCTCTTGCACCTTGTATACCCCTTTGCTCGATGAGTCGCGCTAATTCAGAGGCCACCCCGAGTCGGTCGCCGGTCGCCAATTCGGTGCCCAGGCGCAGGGCGAGTTGCTCTGCAACCGCTTCTCCATAAGCCCCTTGTAAGGTGTTTTGGGTGTGGCTACTCGAGATTGCAGCAAGCGCCACCAACAGTAGGGTTGCTGCTAAACAGCAGGCGCTTGCGGTCAACGCCAATTGTTGACTCAACGGCAGTTGCTGTAGTCGCACGAATAACTGGCGCATGAACGCCTCCGAGATTGGATGTGCCACAGTATAAACCTCGCAGCTGCGGTATGCTTATTCGATCAATCGAGAGAGCTCTCATGTCTACATCTGGCCACACCGTTACCGTTATTTCCCCTAATCCACAGCAATCTATCGAGGCCCTCCTCGATGCAGTGTTGGCACGCCACGGCACCCGAGTTGTTAATCGCCGTGCCCTGCCCGTGCCCCGCGCATTAGCCGAGCGGCGCTTGGTTTATACTCAGGCTCTGGCGCCGGTGCAGGATCCTGATAAGTTAAAAGCTGATCTTGCCGATTTAGCCGACCAGCAACAGGTTGATCTGGTCCTACAAGATCTTGATAACCGTTTAGCAGACTATCGTCTCGCAGTATTTGATATGGACTCCACACTGATACGCTGCGAGGTGATCGATGAATTGGCTGCCCATGCAGGGGTGGGTACTGCGGTTGCGGAAATCACCGAGCGCGCTATGCGAGGTGAATTAGACTTTGATGCCAGTTTTACCGAACGTTTGGGCATGCTTTCCGGGCTGTCGGCATCGGTACTCGATTCTGTGGCAAATTCCTTACCTATCACCGAGGGATTGCCCGAGCTCATGATCACCCTGCGGGCGCGCGGGATTCGTACCGCTATCTTGTCCGGTGGTTTTGATTATTTTGCTCGCGGCTTGCAGGCCCGCTTTGGCTTTGATGAAGTGCACGCCAATATATTGGCCATCGAAAATGGCTGTGCCACTGGACAAGTGGTGCCGCCTATCGTTAACGGTTTGCGCAAGCGCGACTTACTGATGTCGATAGTTGAGAAGCAGGGCTTAACCACCCATCAAGTCATTGCGGTTGGCGATGGCGCCAATGACCTTCCCATGTTGGGGTGTGCG
>CBFHMA010000146.1:0-1049 GCA_965656775.1 Luminiphilus sp. | reverse complement strand
TGAGAAGCAGGGCTTAACCACCCATCAAGTCATTGCGGTTGGCGATGGCGCCAATGACCTTCCCATGTTGGGGTGTGCGGGCCTGGGCGTTGCTTTTCATGCCAAGCCCGTGGTCCGACAGCAGGCATCCTACAGCCTTCGCTATGCGGGTCTCGATGGGGTGCTCTACCTCTTAGGGTCCGCAAGTGAAATGAATGGCTAGGTAAATCCGACGGGCTTGAACCGCCTGACCAAGACACCGGCTTCGGGTATGATCCTCGGCTCTTTTGATGGCGCTTTGAAACAGGAACTAAACCATGGCGAATTTCTCCACTAACCAATTTAAGCCGGGCCTCAAGGTGATGCTCGATGGCGAACCCTGCTCCATTTTAGAGAATGAGTACGTCAAGCCTGGTAAAGGACAGGCTTTTAATCGGGTTAAGCTGCGCAACCTACGCAGTGATCGCGTGGTCGAGCGCACATTTAGGTCAGGGGATAGTCTCGAGGGTGCCGACGTGATCGATGTGGAGCTCGAGTACTCCTACACCGATGGCGAATTTTTCTATTTCATGGATCCTGTGAGCTTCGAGCAACACTCTGCTGACGAGACCGCTGTCGGGTCTACCAAAAAGTGGTTGAAGGAGCAGGAGCGTTACGATGTAACACTCTACAACGGCGCACCCTTGGCCGTGACCCCGCCGAATTTCATCGAATTGGAAATCATTGAAACCGATCCTGGTTTGAAGGGCGATACCGCTCAGGGTGGCTCAAAGCCTGCCACCCTCAGTACCAGCGCCGTGGTACGCGTGCCGTTGTTTATTTCCCAGGGCGAAGTTATCAAAGTCGATACCCGCTCCGGTGAGTATGTGAGTCGCGCCGCTAGAGACTAATCTCCTTTGGCAATGTGGCAACCCAGCGCTGATCGCGAAGCACTGCTTGCTCGCGCCGAGTTATTAACCCAAACCCGGGCCTTCTTCGGCGCCCGGGGGGTTATAGAAGTCGAGACACCCCTATTGGCTCAGTGCGGAGTGACCGATCCCGCTCTTGAGCCCTTCATTGTTGGCACTGAT
>CBFHMA010000145.1:2069-3926 GCA_965656775.1 Luminiphilus sp. | reverse complement strand
CGGCAGCCATGATTTGCGTTGCCATCATGAGCTCTTGTCCCTCGACCTCAAATATAGGGTTCAGCCGCTGAGCCGGAGAGGGCGCCGCGGATTTAGGCAGCAATGGCACAACGACTCTGGTGTTCAAGCCACTGAGAAGATCTGACTGAACATCTAGCAAATAACCCGCACCACCTTCGTTCTGGAAGATATCGAAACGAGCCATCAGAACTGACGATGCCGAGCTAGCGGCAGTCCGTTTGTTTCAACGTAAGCGTTCGAACTGGCCAACGCCCCAGCATTTTCTGTCAGCCACGCCTGCTCTTTGCGTAGTTTCACGGCCTCTGCGATACCCGCTTCGGCGGAACGGGACACGTTGATCCCAAGGGCTTTTGCCTCTTTCAGCAAAGCGCTATCCAAAGAAAGATTCGTGGGTTTACGAGCGGACTTAGTGGCTTCTGCGGCCTGCATGGGGGGACCTTTTACGGTGAGATCGCCTTAACTATATGCGCATATAAATTGCGCATCAATATTATTGATTGTTGGCAGCATAATCAGCGGGCGAGCGTAAAGCGCTCCGTCAGGAGAAAGCCAGACCCATTATTGACGCACTGTACGAGTGGCTGCTTGGCCAGCGCGCTGCGCTGACCAAGGGCACGCGCACCGCGCGCCATCGACTACACGCTCAATCGTTGGGATGCCCTGATCCGTTATCTGGGAGATGGCAATCTGCCGATTGATAACAACTGGGTTGAAAATCAGATCCGGCAGTGGGCACTGAGACGATCCAATTGGTTGTTTGCTGGTTCACTGCGAAGTGGGCAGCGAGCTGCGAATGTGATGACGTTGGTTCAATCGGCAAAGATCAACGGACTCGATCCACAAGCGTATCTCCGGGATGTGCTGGAAAAACTGCCGATGACTAAGCAATCTGACCTCGAAGCTCAGCTCCCGCACAATTGGAAGCCGGCCAGCAAGGTGTGATCACCGGCCCGTTACACTACTCTTACAAGGTAATGACCCGAATTCTAGATCACCATCAAACCTCTTGAGGCCCAACAAGTTTATCCACCAAATGCAAGATTGAATGCCACTATTATGGTGAGCTACGCGCTTAACAAGCCATTCCAGCGAGGCTGAATCGGGTATGGCAACCTCTCTGCCAGAATGCTAACGTTGTCACCTGACGATTTCTTGGCGTCACATGAATGAGGAGGTGTTCCATGTCCAGCCCATCAAAATTGACAGTGACCGAGAGTGAGACGGACCGTCGCTCGGCATTTCTTGAGAGTCTTACCGAGAAGAATATGACGAAGACGCTGGATGATCGGTTCAATATGTACGGCCGCCTCCTTGGAATACGAAAGAGGAAGGGACAATCTTTCAATCTCGTCAAGATAGTTAAAGCGGGGTTACCTTTATCCGCAGGGGAGAGACTAGCGGAGCATATGGGCATAGACTCAAAAAACTTCTTCATCGCTTATATAGGTATGTCGGACTCGACGCTGCGTCGCCGCTTAAAAGACAAGAAGCCGCTCTCAGCTGACGAGTCGGACAGAGTGGTTCGGTACGCACATCTTTTGAATCTTGCGACTAGCCTCTTAGATGATCGAGAGGACGATGCACGCGAGTGGCTCTCTTCTCCGGCACATGCTTTGGGAGGCGCTACCCCACTGGAGACGGCGACTACTGAGGCGGGTGCACGACGCGTAGAGGATCTAATAATAGCCCTCGAGTACGGCATGTTTGGCTGATGCGGGTTTATCGAATTTGCAAAGAAGAGCATGGAAAAAGCGGCCAGCAAGCCATGTCCGGAGACGGCGGGCTTTATGCAAGTGCGAGATGGCATACAAGGGGTAGAAGAATCATTTACACAGC
>CBFHMA010000145.1:0-2060 GCA_965656775.1 Luminiphilus sp. | reverse complement strand
ACAAGCCATGTCCGGAGACGGCGGGCTTTATGCAAGTGCGAGATGGCATACAAGGGGTAGAAGAATCATTTACACAGCAACCTCGACACCTCTCGCGATTTTGGAAATAGCGGTTAATCTGATTAAGCCTAAAATTATTCCTCGCTACGTCGTAATTGAAGTAGATCTACCAGATCAAAATGTTATCGATTTACCAGCCGAAATGCTTCCAAAAGGCTGGGACGCGAGTAGCGCAGATCCGCTCATATCTCGCACGATCGGCGACAAGTGGTTGCTAGAAGAGGCGAGTTTAGCTCTGCGGGTACCTTCTGTAGTCGTACCAGACCAATACAACGTTTTGATCAATCCACTACACTCGGAATTCAATCTAGTAACATTCTCCGAGCCAAGTCCTTTTCCCTTCGACGCCAGAATCAAGCAGTAGTCCTTAGATGATCATACGGAGTCCAGTACCTAGAGCCCTTGGACAGACTTGGCAAAATCCTCTGCTTCGTCATTACTGTCACCACCAATGTAAAACTGACCAACTTCACCGACTCAAAATTGACCCACCTGAGGCACTCAGATGTGAGGTCAAATCAGGGCTGTCAGCCAACACAACCGACGAAAACGCAATGAACGACAATACCGAAATAAAACGCTGGACAGCTAAGCGCAAGGCAGTTCTAGTCAACCCAAGTCCGACAGTTAATTACGTAAGTTACTGAATCTATTGGTGCCGATTTTGAAAAATGTCACTACACGTCAGTTTTACTTGAGAGATTAGTAATGATAACGAAGTTGGGCGATGAGCAGGGTACCTTGATCGATTTTGTAAACGATGCGGTGCTCATCGTTAATCCTGCGAGACCAGTACCCAGAGAGTGCATGTTTGAGTGGCTCTGGCTTACCAATGCCTTCGAAGGGCTCTCGTTGGATTTCCTTAATTAGGGTGTTCACGCGTTTCAGTAGCTGCTTATCTGTTTGCTGCCAGTACAAGTAATCACCCCATGCCTTTTCTGCAAAAACCAACCTCACTCAATCAGTGCCTTTTCTTGGCCGTTGCCATCCTCAAGCTCAGCAATGGACTCGATCAGGCGTCGGGTATTCTTTGGACTCCGCAGCAGATATGCCGTTTCTTCCAACGCCTGGTAGTCCTCCATAGAAATCATCACCACCGCCCCTTCACCCTTGCGGGTGATGGCAATGGGAGAATGGTCGTTACAGACCTGCTCCATAGTTTTAGCCAAATTGCTCCTGGCGGCGGTGTAGCTGATGCTTTCCATTGAACTAAACCTGTACATGTACAATTTACGGTACGCGAGAGTAGCATTGTGTAACTAGCATAGACAAGGGTTCTGACAACTTAACTCTTGAAGCGAACGAATTGCTGCCCGAACGACTCAGTACCGCCCACTGCTGTGAGGTGGGTGCTTCAGACATGTCCGCGCAGGGTTCCAAAGTTCAGCGACACAGTGTGTTGCCAAAACTGTCACTGTAGGTGTTGATATCGGTGCCCGTGCAGTTGCCACAACCGTCGCAGTATATAGACTGTGCATAGGTCGCCGTACTCAGCAAGATCAGCGCGATGAAGCCCACCATACAAATTGCCTCGAGCAACAAGCGTTTTGAACCGGTGGCGTATCCGTTATCCGTTTTCATAGTAATCTCCCTATGCACTGACCTACCACACTGTCAGCCTATGCCTGTGTCGGACCCATTGCATCACTGTGCATATAGCCGTGTCGCTTCAGACGACACGTTGGTCCGATAGTCATCTGGCCCGAAAGCCTGCTTTGCGAAGCGCCCGCAATAGTTCAGCGACCTCCGCATCATTTAGACCGAAATAGGCATCCCAGTCAGCGCTTGGAATCTCTAGGAGTGCTTCGACCGTGTGTGCCTGGCGAACAGCGAGTTTCCAGCAAATATCTCGGGACACCGCCAAGGACTTTATGGGTGTTTGCTGCTCATCGTTGTCGGAGAGTTCAGTCGCCCCGTTAATGGAGTCGTCGATTTGTCGACGTAAGAACGCAGGGACATCAGAGTAGCCATCCCCACTGCCGTCGGAGCCACTATCGACA
>CBFHMA010000144.1:0-4024 GCA_965656775.1 Luminiphilus sp. | reverse complement strand
CTCGAGGAGCTCCGAGCCATACACCAGTTCACTGCAGCTAACCTGCGGAATGAGATCATTTGGGGCGCCTCCATGCCTTGCATCGTTGCGGGCAACAAAGGTATTCCCATCGCTCATTACGGCTCTTCCAATGTAGGCACCATGAAACGGGTCTACCGCAACGGGTTAGGTGTACGGTATGGGCGCATGATGCAAGCCATCGCGGGTATCCACTACAACTTCTCTATGCCTGAATCCTTTTGGCAAGCCAGCTGGGAGTTGGCCGGTAGCCCAGGCACGCTGCAAGATTACAAAACCAATGGTTACCTCGCACTGGTGCGCAATTTCTTCAGCCGAGTCTGGCTACTCATCTATTTAACAGGTGCTTCGCCCGCGGTTTGTGCCAGTTTTCTGGCAGGCAATAAAGATCACCCGCTGGAACGTTTTGATGACACGGGCAATACCCTGCATCTGCCCTACGCCACATCACTGCGCATGGGCGACTTAGGGTATAACAGCGATGCTCAAGCAAGCCTGCAGGTCTGCTACAACAAGCTCGACAATTACATTCGCCTACTTCACCGGGCCATCCTAACGCCACACCCCGATTACGCCAGATTCACCGAAACCGATAATGGCGAGCGCGCCCAACTCAATGACAGCCTGCTACAAATCGAGAACGAGTTCTACAGTCCGATTCGACCAAAACGCGTCACTGAATCCGGTGAAGCGCCGCTGGTCGCATTACAGCGTGCTGGCATTGAGTACATTGAAGTGCGCTGTCTCGATATTAATCCGTTCCTTCCTCTGGGTATTGACGCCAATACCATTCGTGTCATCGATACGTTCTTACTCGATTGCTTGTTAAGCGATAGCCCACTGTGCGATGAGGCTACCCGCCAACGAGACAGCGAAAATTTGCGGAGAGTCGTTAATGAAGGTAGAAATCCCGAGCTTGCTCTACTCAGTGCTGACGGTGAAATACCGTTTCGTCAAATGGCCAACGAGCTGCTTAGTAGCATGGCAAATACCGCCAAATTGCTAGATGCCGCCCACGGTGTGAGCGATTACAGCGCCAGCATTGCCAGCGCGCAATTATTGGTCAGTGAACCCCAGAACACCCCGTCAGGACGTATTTTAGACACCCTATCAGAGCAGCAAATGCCGTTTTGGCAACTTGGGTTGAACCAATCTCGCAAGTGGCATGAACAACTGCTGAAAACCCCACTAGACGGGGAGCACTACGAGGCCTTTGTTCAGGCCAGTGATGTATCACTACAACTACAGCGTCAACTAGAGCAAGACGACACAATGGCGTTTGAAGACTATTTAGCCCAGTTTTATGCGCAGTATCAGACTATCGATGTCTAACAAAAAGACGCGCTCACAGGCGCGTCTTATATGGCTACTACTATCCGTGTGTTGCACCGTGGTCTCATCACTTCGCTCAAACCACGGTATGGGGAGCTAGGACGACTTAGCCTTCGTCGGAGTCCTCGTCATCAGCGACGACTTTGATCAACTCCACTTCGAAGATGAGTGTGGAGTTAGGACCAATAGCCTGGCCCGCACCGGCGGGGCCGTAGGCCAGATCGCTGGGTATATATAACTTATACTTGGCGCCTTCTGACATCAGCTGCAACGCTTCCGTCCAGCCAGGGATGACCTGAGTGACACCAAAGGTGACGGTCTGGTCGCGGCTATAGCTGCTGTCGAACTCGGTACCATCGATGAGCGTGCCGCGGTAGTGCACCTCAACTGCATCATCGGGCCCTGGACTGGCACCCTCACCGGCCTCGATCACTTCATACTGTAAGCCTGACTCGGTCACCATCAAACCTTCGCGGGCGGCATTTTCCTCGAGAAAGGCGGCGCCCGCTTCAGCGTTGGCATTGGCAACAGCTTCACGTTCAGCCTCACGCTCAGCTTCCATATTGGCCTGGAACGCCTGCATCTCGGCATTAATTTCTTCGTCAGTCATTTTTGGCTCAACACCGTCAAAGGCATCTCGCATACCCAGTGCATAGGCGCCTACATCAAGCGCCATGCCATCGGCTTGCATACGCTGACCCATGCGCAGGGCAATGCCATAGCTTAGGCGTTGTTCTGGTGTATCGAGGGCAACTGCCTCGGTTTCGTTATCCTGCTGCTGGCAAGCAGACAAGACGCCGACGAGTACCGGCGCCAACAGAAAAGTCGAGGTACGACGAGTTAAAAAAGAATGCATGTTAAATTCCATAGTTGGGTTGAGTGGCAAGAATCGGTTGAATGGTACGTTGCTGTGCGGCCTAACGCCACCAGCAGGGCAAACTGAGCCAAGATGGCACAAACTATAGAAACTCCTTCTTGATATGACCCAGTGGATAACACCGTCAAATTATAAAACCGCTGACAGGGGTACCGTCAGCTTCGACCGCATCAAATATCATCGGTTTCATGCAATAGCTGCACTATTTGGGTAATTTTTTGCTCCGATAACGGCGGCTGTGCACGACTGACCCCCAAGCACAGGTTGTCATACAATCGTGAATACCCACCGTTGTGGCGACCTGACTGCCGTATCAGTTCGGCACTATCCGTGCCGAGTATATGACTCAAAGACTGCATATACAGCTCGGCCAGCTGGCGCTCAGTGTGAAGTTCCAAGTCGGCTAACAATGATCGCAAAGGAGCCATGTCTGGCTGATCACGCCAGCGCTGTCGGGTCGATCGCAAGGGCACAATCACTTCGTCAACCCAGGGCTGAACCTGACTGACCATGAACTGCCAGGCTGAGTGTTGCAGGCAATGCCCGCGGCGACCCAGCCAAGCAAGAAGCAGTAGCTCAAGGACCACCAAGCCATGCTGATTTTGCAGCTCTAATAACCGAGCCGACAATTCTTCACGGCGCCACTGACCAATCGCCCAGGTCCAAAATTCATCAACAGCTTGTAGGTCTTGCCCAGTGGCTTTCATATGGGAACGCTCTGTTAGTCCTGAGAACATTTACCGTCATCTGCACGCTCGGTTGGGGTCCACCACGCCAAGCAGCGTCTTCAATCCCGTGTGTTTGGTGCCTCAAAGAGCACCACATCACCCCTAACCATGGCCATTTTTTGCCGACGGGTCATGGCCTTAATTCGCGCCTCAAGCCGACAAGCTGCACTGCGATCGGACACACCCTGGCTCCAGAGGTGAACCACTGGACGGCGTACCCTCGTGTAACGTGCCCCACCTGTTAACTCACCATTATGCTGACGCAGTCGGCGGTCCAAATCGTTGGTGCTACCGGCATACAGGCTGCCATCCGCACACTGAAGTAGATAGACATGCCAGAGATGGGGGGTAACGGATTTTTTGCCATTGTCAGGGGTGTTATCATCAGTCATTGTAGTAGCTTAACTGAAATCCGCAGCGTGCCTTGGAGGGCATCAATGAGCGAACAAATTACCCACGTTTCCGAGGCCACTTTTGAACAGGAAGTGATTGCCGCCGAACTTCCTGTACTCGTCGACTTTTGGGCTGAATGGTGCGGTCCTTGCAAAATGATCGCCCCCATCCTCGATGATATCGCCGGCGAATACGCGGGTCGGTTAAAGGTCTGCAAGGTCGATGTCGACGCCAATCCAGGGGTCCCCGAGAAATTTGGCATTCGCGGCATACCTACCCTGATCATCTTTAAAGACGGCAACGCAGTAGAAACCAAGGTCGGCGCGCTATCAAAGGCGCAGCTATCCCAATTCATTGACAGCTGCCTATAACGGGCTATGGCCCGGGCCAAACGCTCGGGCCACTCACTCACCACAAACAACTTTGCCGGATGTTTGATCGAGCAAAAACACTGGACTCGCTCAAAATCCAATGCTAGCTTTGGTTTGGTAAACGGGAGTTTCCCGCAGCCATCGCTTACCTCCTCCGCAAACCTCCGTTATTCGCTGTCTCTAATCCTAGACGCGCGTTTGACACTTGGAGTTGCGGCCCTAGCGGCCCCCATTTGCACATGCCCTCCCAACTCGGGAACCCACACTACTTTTTGATCACTTCGGAACACACCTGTGGAAGAACA
>CBFHMA010000143.1:0-4068 GCA_965656775.1 Luminiphilus sp. | reverse complement strand
CGTCAGCCTGCGCAATAGCTTGAGGGGTAAGCGCGGCAGCAATGGCAGCAACCAGCACTGACTTCCCATACCGGAGAAATGTGGGCGTGTTATCCATGAACGCATTCCTTTTATTAGTGTGATCTGATTTGGTATTGGATCAGCTGCAGGGAACTGCAGAAATTGACTCCGAAGTCATCCTGTAATATTTGTACTTCGAATGCAAATTTTTTTTACTCAAGGACGTATCCCTATGCGCACCACACGACAGTGCATACTCAGTCTATCGATGCTGGTCGGTTATCTTTTTACATCGCCCTCGGGTGCGGATGAACATACGAACGAGGCCATGCAATCGGCGATAGTGTCCGAAAAATTGTGTCATGGCTCACTCGAGCAGCTGGCGCTACCAACCCTTGCTGTAACGCTTACCCGGGAAGCCACGCCGGCGTTCGAGTATGTTGCAACACTGGCAGAGCCTGGCGATGTTAACGAGTACACGCGACAGTATTTCGAGAGTGGGACCAGCCCTACGACAACCTATATTTTAAGTTTTACCCACCAAGGCCTGAGGCAGTTTGCACGCCTCGATCTACCCGAGGGAGCCGACAAAACCACGCCTCTGATTGTTTACAACCACGGTTATGTGGGTTACCCGGCATCCATCGATTTTAAACTGGCTTATGACATCGACTCTATGTCAGGAGAGTTTATAGCCAGCTGGGTCGAGGCGGGTTTCGCCGTATTATCACCGGGCTACCGAGGCCACGGTACGTTCCTAGAGCGGTCCAGTGATGGCGCGGAATTTCTTGAACTGTGGGATATGGGCAGTGCCTACCTAACTCCCACCTTCTACGCCATGGATATACTCGCGGCAGTTCGCGCACTACCCTCTCTAGCACGCGTTATACCACCCGGCAAGGTTCCAAAAATCGACCGAATTGCACTCATCGGGCATTCACAAGGTGGCGATGCCACACTCACCGCTCTGGCCTTAGATGCGCTGCAGCGCGCGTCAAATCAATCCAAGAACATGGGTCCAAAAATTGTAGCTGGCAGTTTATGGGCAGGTTGCGTTGGAGATCGATTAGCACAATTAGAGCTATACAATGCCGTGAAGAGCCGGTCTGCGTTCTTAGCTGGAGATGGTATCTGGCGACAGAGGGCTATAGGGGCTGCAGGACAAATCAACCCCGATTATCGCTGGCCGTGGCCTCAACCGTGGACTGAGATGAAACTAGGCAGTAATGGCCATTACGAATTTGCGGGCGCGCAACTGATGGAAAATTCCGTCATCGAGGAGATTGAGAGTGCACGACAGCGTCTCTTGAATACAGTACACCAGTGCAGTCCGAACGATGATTTATCAGCAGCAGCTGAAAAAATTCGTGACGCCAGTGGCTATCGATACGCGCAACACATTGAAATTCCTATACATCTCCATGCATCAAATCAAGACTATTACTCACCACCTCAATGGAATAAGGAGCTCGCAGATCGTCTTCAAGCAGCCGGCACAGAGGCTACATTTTTTTTGCACCCCGCCACCACACACGCACTGAAAGTCAGCGAGAAAAAGTGGTTCTCTCCAGCGACGACGACCGATGGTCTGAGCGCAGCGATCAAGCAGGATTCTGCTCTATTTCGGAGCGCCATTTTTGCAGAAAACTAATCTAGCCGCAGGGGCAGACTAACTGATCGGCCACTGCTCTGTGGAGACAGACCGCGGTACTCTCTACAGCACAACGCGTCAACACTCCACCACGCTCACCGCGAGACCTCCTCTGGAGGTCTCTTTGTATTTCTCGTGCATATCTCTGCCAGTGTCGCGCATGGTGCGAATAACTTTATCGAGGGACACGAAGTGTTCACCGGTACCACGCAGTGCTAACTGAGCAGCATTAATGGCCTTCACCGCGGCAATAGCGTTGCGCTCAATGCAAGGCACTTGCACCAAACCACCAATGGGGTCACAGGTCAGCCCTAAGTTGTGTTCAAGACCAATCTCCGCAGCGTTCGTTACCTGCGCAGGGGTGCCACCTAAGACAGCGCACAAGCCCGCAGCGGCCATGGCACAGGCGGAACCCACCTCGCCCTGGCAACCCACTTCGGCCCCTGAAATCGACGCATTCTTTTTGCACAAAATACCGATGGCAGCGGCAGTTAAGAAGAATTCAACGACCTGCTCATCGGTGGGATTTTGGCTGTACTCCATGAAATACATGAGCACGGCAGGAATAATGCCCGCAGCACCATTGGTCGGCGCTGTCACGATGCGTCCGCCCCCTGCATTTTCCTCGTTCACGGCCAGGGCATACAGGTTGACCCAGTCCATCGCCGACATGCTGCTGCTAATAAGGTTTTTACGGGCCGAACGAACCAGGTTTTTGTGAAACGCCATAGCTCGGCGTTTTACATCGAGCCCTCCCGGTAATACCCCTTCCTTGTGCAGGCCGTTGGCAATGCAATCGCGCATTGCTGCCCAAATATCCATCAACGCATCGTGCAGTGCTTGCTCGCTGCGCCACGCTTTTTCGTTCTCGGCCATGAGCTCGGCGATACTTAAGCCATGGGCTCGTGTCAGCGTCAGCAGCTCATCGGCGGAGGCAAAATCGTAGGGCAGTGCCATGGTGGGCTCACTGGCGGCACTATCGCCCGCCTCGGCCTCGTGCTTATCGACCACGAATCCACCGCCAATCGAGTAATAGGTATTCTCAGCAATGACGGTGCCCGCGGCATCAAGGGCGGTAAACCGCACCCCATTCGGATGAAAAGGCAGGGTCTCGTCGTGCCATCGACAATCATCGCTCCACGCAAAGTTAATGGCATGCTGCCCCGCTAGCTCAAGTACACCCGAGCTGATCACCTGTTCAAGCTGCGGGCGTACGGTCTCTGGATCAACGCTATCGGGATAATCACCCCGCAAACCCGCAATCAGTGCACCATCGGTGCCATGCCCCTTGCCTGTGGCGCTCAACGACCCGTATAGATCAATGCGTAAACCCTGCACCGCAGCCAGGTTATGCTCGAGCAACATATCCAAAAATCGTCGCGCCGCCAGCATCGGGCCCACCGTGTGGGAGCTAGAGGGCCCAATACCAATTTTGAACAGATCGAGCACCGAGATATGCATGGTCAGCTCTCCACGCGCAGTCCGTATTCAAGGCTGGCATCCTGTAACCACAACCAGATGTAGTCGGCGAAGCTGCGCCGAACGACCAGCTCGAAGGTCTCACCATTGAGACGTCGCAAGGTACAACTGGCCTTGGCGAAACCGGTCGATACCACCTTGCCTGCTGGAAAATGTCGCTGGTGCAGGTCGACGGGCACGCATTTTTTCAGCACATCGACAGCGCGCTCTCCCGACAATTCAAAGACCGTAAGGCCACTGCTGACATCGACCAGCGCACAGTGCCCCGTAAGAGCGTCCTGTAAGCGCTGCTGCAGAGAAAACAACGCAGATAAGGGCACCGATATGAGCCATTCATCGGGGGCTATCCAACGCACTGCCATATTGCTGGAGGCCACCGAACTGAGTGGCGCGGTGGGCAAGACCAACCCGGTTACAGCTTCAAATGCCGCTGTTTGGGCAGCATCTTCGGGGTTGCAGCGCAAGGTTAAGTGTCCCTGAAGCGCATGCTCACGAAGTTGCACGGGCGCATCGGAGGGGGTCATCGGTGCGAGTTCATCAAACCCCACATGAGCCAACGGGCTGCGTCCAATGACACCATTAGCGACCCCGGTCCAATCGTTAACTGGTGCCTTGTACTGCTCTAGAAAACTTACTGGGTTATCAGACATGTTGCCGCTCCCCCTCTGGATCTAGGAACACTGGACTACAAATCTCGGCTTCTACCACAGAACCATCCGCCAGGGGGTAGTACACGGTCTCCCCCATGCGTGCATGGCCACCCTTCACAAACCCTTGAGCAATACTTCGATTCAAATTAGCGCTCCAGTAGCTGGAGGTAATATGGCCTACCATAGGCATGGGTATGGGCGCGTTGGGATCAAACACACCTTGTGCCCCCTCGGGCAGTACCACGCCAGGATCGCGAGTTTTAATGCCAACCCACTGCTTGCGATCGG
>CBFHMA010000142.1:0-4103 GCA_965656775.1 Luminiphilus sp. | reverse complement strand
GGGGTTGGAGATCATTTCATTCCAATGGGCAATCCAGCCTACTGTGCGGCCTACCGCGAAGATAACCGTGAACATGGAGGTCGGTATACCAAGCGCCTTGAGGATAATACCGGAGTAGAAATCGACGTTCGGATAGAGCTTTTTCTCTACGAAATATTCGTCTTGCAACGCGATCTCTTCGAGCCGCTTGGCTATTTCTAACATCTCATCTTGAATGCCTAGCTCGGCAAGTACCTCGTCAGCAGCTTGCTTCATGACTTTGGCCCGCGGATCAAAGTTTTTGTAGACCCGGTGACCGAAGCCCATCAGACGGAATGGATCGTCTTTATCCTTGGCTTTTGCCACGTATTTATCGATTTGGGAGATATCACCGATTTCTTCCAGCATTTTCACCACGGCCTCGTTAGCACCACCGTGAGAGGGGCCCCAAAGGGCAGCAATACCTGCGGCAATAACCGCGAAAGGGTTGGCCTGGGAAGAGCCGGCTAGGCGCACCGTCGAGGTGGACGCATTCTGCTCGTGGTCTGCATGCAGCGTGAAGATGCGGTCCATGGCTCGGGCTAATGTTGGCGAGATGACGGTGGGTTCGCAGGGGTTACCAAACATCATGTGCAGGAAGTTAGCCGAGTAGCTCAAGCTGTTGTCTGGGTACATGAACGGCTGACCAATGGAAAATTTGTAACTCATGGCAGCAATAGTGGGCATTTTCGCAATCAATCGGAAAGCAGCTACTTTGCGGTGATGTTCGTCCGAAATGTCGGTGGAGTCGTGGTAGAACGCTGATAGTGCGCCGACCACACCACACATGATGGCCATAGGGTGAGCGTCGCGGCGAAAGCCGTTAAAGAAGGTTCGAATCTGCTCGTGGACCATCGTGTGACGCTGCACGGTGTACACAAATTCGTCTTTTTGAGCTTTGCTCGGTAATTCCCCGTATAACAGCAAATAACAGGTTTCCAGATAGTCAGATTGCTCAGCCAGTTGCTCAATGGGGTAGCCGCGGTGCAGCAGAACACCTTGCTCGCCGTCGATGTACGTGATTTCAGATTCGCAGGCGGCGGTTGAGGTGAAGCCCGGATCAAACGTGAAGTAACCCTTGGCGGTCAGCGAGCCCACATCGATGACATCGGGGCCGACGGTGCCGTTGCGTACCGGTAGGTCAAATGTCTCAACGGAGCCCTGGCCGTTATCAATCGTAAGGGTGGCTTTCTTGTCAGTCATGGGAACATTCCTGGTGGCAATTACAGGGAGCGCCAAACCTATAGGTGTGGTGCCGTACGTGTCAATTTTACACATTTCTTGCGAAAGCGTTACGGTAGATGGCGCAAGTTGCGCAGATCTACACACTGGTGATTGAGCTGAAATTGTCAGCTTAAGTCCTGCAGCGTATACTTCCGCGCGGCTGGAAACCAGCCTGTCCCCGTCACGCAACAATGGATACTGCCTGTGAAGCCACTTGTTAGCAAAGACAAGCGCCCGGTAAATCTCGACATTGGCTCGATGAAATTGCCGATTACCGCTTACGTCTCAATTTGTCATCGACTCTCGGGAGTCTTCCTATTTATTGTCAGCGGCCTTTTGGTGTGGGCCTTAGACCGAAGCCTGGCTTCGGAGCAAACCTTTAATGCGCTGGCTGCCACGTTGAGCACGCCCTTGGCAAAAGCCATTATTTGGGCGGTGGCGACCGCCATGAGTTATCACGCCTTGTCGGGCATCAAGCACATCATCATGGATTTCGGTATTGGTGAGACGATGAAAGGCGGGGTGCGCGGTGCTCAGATCGTGATCGCGCTCGCTATCCTATTGGCCGTGGTGTGGGGGGTCGTGTTGTGGTAACGCAAGTAACAAGCTTTGGTCGCTCGGGACTATCAGATTGGCTCGTACAACGGGTTGCTGGTGTCATTCTGCTCGCCTATTTTCTGTGCGTTGGGGGTACGTTGCTGGCGGGCGTCGATTACGCGGCTTGGAAGGCGATGAACGAAACCACTGGCATGCGGATTTTCACCCTGTTGGCAGCTCTGTCCTTAGGTGCCCATGCATGGATTGGTCTGTGGGCGGTGTTCACAGACTACCTGACGGAACGCATGCTAGGACCTCGCGGAAATGGTTTACGTCGTTTCTGCCAGCTCGGCAGTGTTTTGGCGCTTATCGTATACGTCCTTTGGGTTATACAAATTATCTGGGGTTGATTGCGACCTACAGCAGGGTTTAGCGCCGTTTTCCGCTATAACAGCGGTCGGCGCGCAGCGTTTTTGGAGGCATTACTGCAATGAGAACAATTTCTTTTGACGGCGTGATCGTGGGTGGTGGCGGCGCAGGTATGCGTGCGGCACTGCAGTTGGCCCAATCGGGTTACAAAACCGCAGTCATTTCAAAGGTATTCCCAACACGGTCTCACACAGTTTCCGCCCAAGGCGGTATTACCTGTGCGATTGCCAGCGATGATCCCAATGACGATTGGCGTTGGCACATGTATGACACCGTCAAAGGCTCCGATTACATCGGCGACCAAGATGCCATCGAGTACATGTGCTCTGTAGGCCCGGAAGCTATCTTTGAGCTGGAACACATGGGGCTGCCGTTCTCAAGAACAGAAGAAGGCCGTATTTATCAGCGACCCTTTGGCGGGCAGTCCAAAAATTTCGGTGAGGGCGGGCAAGCAGCGCGCACCTGTGCTGCCGCAGATAGAACGGGTCATGCGCTGTTGCATACCTTGTATCAGAACAACGTCAAGAACGAGACCGTGTTCTTTAATGAGTGGTTCGCGACAGAGCTGGTGAAGAATCAAGATGGCGCGGTTGTAGGCGTAATCGCTATTTGTATTGAAACCGGCGAAACGGTTTATGTGAAATCGAAGGCTACCGTTTTTGCCACGGGTGGCGCTGGCCGTATTTATGCATCCACCACGAATGCCCACATTAACACCGGGGACGGTGTCGGTATGGCCCTTCGAGCGGGTGTGCCGGTACAGGACATGGAAATGTGGCAATTCCACCCCACCGGTATCTATGGGGCGGGCACCCTTGTGACCGAAGGTTGTCGGGGTGAGGGCGGTTACCTCATCAATAAAGATGGCGAGCGTTTCATGGAGCGCTACGCGCCGAATGCAAAGGACCTTGCTGGGCGTGATGTTGTGGCGCGCTCCATGGTTCTCGAGATCCTCGAAGGTCGAGGCTGTGGTGAGCATGGCGATCACGTGAAACTCAAGTTAGACCACCTCGGTGAAGAGGTGCTGGAGTCACGTCTGCCGGGTATTTGTGAGCTGAGCCGCACCTTTGCCCACGTCGACCCTGTAAAAGAGCCCATCCCTGTGGTACCGACATGCCATTACATGATGGGCGGTATTCCTACCAACGTTCACGGCCAAGCGCTCACCGTCGATGCAAGCGGTAATGATCAAATTATTCCCGGTCTGTACGCCTGTGGTGAAGTGGCTTGCGTATCGGTTCACGGTGCCAACCGCTTGGGTGGAAACTCATTGCTTGATTTGGTGGTGTTTGGTCGCGCCTCCGGCATCTTCATTGAAAACGCACTGCGTGACGGTATTGAAATGCGAGACGCCGGTACTGGCGATATCGATGCCGCGAATGCCGCCTTGGTATCGCTGAATGAGCGAAAGGGTGGGGAGAACGTATCTGCCTTACGCAAAGAGCTACAGGGCATCATGCAGAACCACTTCGGCGTCTTCCGCAAGGGTGAGTTCATGCAGGCGGGCATCAAGAAGTTGCAAGCTTTGCGTGAGCGTGTGGAAAACGTAGCGCTTGACGACAAGTCCAAGGCTTTCAACACGGCTCGTATTGAGTGCCTGGAATTGCAAAATCTATTTGAGGTGGCAGAGGCGACGGCTGTTGTTGCAGAAGCCCGCAATGAGAGTCGCGGCGCCCACGCCCGTGAGGATTTCACCGAGCGAGATGATGAGAATTGGCTGTGCCATTCTCTGTATCATAAGGAAGGTAAGCGCGTGAGCAAGCGCGGTGTAAACTTTACGCCCCGAACCGTCGATACCTTCCAGCCCAAAATTCGCACCTACTAATCATTGTTAGGAGAATCGAAAATGTTGCAGGTCAGCATTTACCGCTATAACCCCGAGGTTGATAGTGCCC
>CBFHMA010000141.1:0-4106 GCA_965656775.1 Luminiphilus sp. | reverse complement strand
CTGATTATGGCCAGCTGCGTACAACGGGCCGGTACCGAAGAGCAAAAAGCCCGCTTTCTACCCCGTTTTGCCACCGGTGAACTGCGCGGTGGCATTGGCCTGACCGAGCCCGATGCAGGATCAGATTTGCAAGCCATTCGCACCGTTGCCAAGCGCGAAGGTGATGATTACATCATTAACGGCACGAAAACTTGGATTTCCAATGGTATCAACGGCAACTGCCTGGCAGTACTAACAAAAACCGACCCCAATGCTGACCCACGTCATCGGGGCATGAGCCTGTTTCTGTGTGAAAAAGGCGATGGCTTCAGTGTTGGCAAGAAGCTCAAGAAACTCGGTTACCGCGCCATCGATTCGGCTGAGCTTATCTTCGACGATTTCAGAGTGCCTGCCGCTAATTTGATTGGCGGTGCAGAGGGTCTTGGATTTCAGCAAGTAGCCGGCGGACTAGAACTGGGTCGTATCAACATAGCCGCCCGAGGTGCAGGCATGGCAAAAGGCGCTACGGATAAAGCCTTAGCCTATGCCATGGAGCGTAAAACCTTTGGAAAAGCCATTGCCGAGCACCAGGCCATCCAACTTAAACTCGCTGAAATGTCGACCCGAGCGGCAGCATCCGCCCTGCTGGTAGAGCAGGCCGCCAACAAGTACGACCGCGGCGAGCGTTGTGACCTAGAAGCGGGACAAGCAAAGTTTTTCGCATCGGAGTCGGCGGTCCAAAATAGTTTAGACGCCATGCGAATCTTCGGTGGTTACAGCTATTCACCGGAGTACGAAATCGAGCGCTTCTACCGCGATGCGCCGCTGCTGTGTATTGGTGAGGGCACCAATGAAATTCAGCGCATGATCATTGCCAAGCAGATGGTGGCCAGGGCCAGCTGAAGCGTTAGTGGTCGGCAGCCAAAAAGTGTGTGAATTCATCGGCCTCTAGGCGCGATGTTCTATAACCATTGACGGGGGCGTCTGCTACGGCGTACCCCAATGCCATACCACATACCAGCATTTGCTCCTCGGGGGCACCCAGCAACGGCATGATGCTGTCGTAGTAAGGGCAAAAAGCAGCCTGCGGGCAGGTTTCTAGGCCCAAACCCCGAGCTGACAGCATAATACTCTGCAAAAACATACCGTAGTCGAGCCAGCTGCCCAGCTCCATGTCGCGATCAATGGTAAAGAACAAACCCACCGGCGCATCAAAAAAGCGGTAATTACGCACCCTATACGCCATCACTGCTTCATTGTCTTTGCGGTCGATGCCTAACAATCCGTAGAGACCAAACCCCGTTTCCCGTCGACGTCCTAAATAGGGCTGGCGCCAGTTTTGGGGGTAGTAATGATACTCCCCCTGACCTTCGTCACCCGCTAAAAAACGTGCCTCGCAGGCGTGGCTAATACGCTCTTTTAAGTCACCTTTAACCACCCAGACCTGCCAAGGTTGAATATTCGAACCTGAGGGCGCTCTCGCCGCCACCGTTAATATCTGCCGAATAAGGTCATCGGCAACGGCACGCGAGGTATCGAAGGCTCTAATACTTTGGCGACCTTCAATCGCTGTCAGCACATCCATCATGATGCACAGCGATCGCTGTTATTACTGAGCCAGTAATGGGCTCTACCACCCTGGGGCGCGCCCATCATATCGCTCAAGCTCGCAACAGCAGCGAGCAGGGCCGGCATAGAAATACCTGTTTTAAGGCCCATTGACTCACACAACAACACAACGTCCTCGGTGGCTACGTTGCCCTTAGCACCGGGGGCAAAGGGGCAACCACCCAGACCACCAGCGGCACTATCAAATTGCACAATACCGGCCTCGAGGGCCGCGTAGACATTCGCTAAACCCATGGCGCGAGTATCGTGGAAATGACAACCCAAACGCTCAGGGCCGAACTCCGCCACTAGTTCGGACATAAGGGACTTCACGGCACGTGGATTCGCGGCCCCTATGGTATCGGCAATGACCAAGCGCGCAGGTTCCTGTGCCATTAGATGCCGCGCTTGCTCGCGCACAACGCCGGCATCCACTTTACCCTCGTAGGGACATTCAAAGGCCACCGCCAAGTAGGCGTGAATAGCGCTACCGTCGGCACGAGCGCTCGCCAATAACTCATCGGCCATAGCGAATGTCTGCTCAAGGCTCATGCGGATATTCGCTTGATTCATCTGTTCGGTGGCTGCGACGGCAATGGCCATGGTAGTGATGCCCGCCCCTTTGGCTAACTGGTAGCCCTTAAGGTTGGGCACCAATGCCGAATAATCTAAGGACTGCACCGGCAGCTGAGACGCTAACACATCGGTTCCTGCCATCTGTGGCACCGCTTTCGGTGACACAAAACTGCCGATTTCAAGCTCAGTCAAACCGGTTATCGCTAGCGCCTCGATGAGCTGCTGGCGTTGATCGAGGGTTAGATGCTTGGGTTGTGCCTGCAATCCATCCCGCGGTGCTACTTCCTTTATGATTACGTCGATTGTCATTGTACGTATCCTTTGTCCGGTCATTCTCTGTTATACGTTGTGCATGGCATTGTAGTCATCACTTGCGCGTCGTCGAGGCACGTTATCCACGGCTTCACCTGCAGCACCGCTAATGTCACCGAGCGATTGACGCTCTAGCGGCTGCACAGCATGATCTGTGCGGTTTCATCCATCACTGAGGAGAGTTGTTATGTCCCACACCCATACCAAATTGTCGATCACCGCTGCGGCGGCCGCAAAAGTTATCGCCGCTGCCCGAGCGAAGGCGGAGGCTATGGAAAAGCCCATGATCATTGCCATTTGCGACGAATCGGGGGCTCTGAAAAGTTACGAGCGTATGGATGGCGCACCTTTGCTCAGCGTACAAATTGCCCAGGATAAAGCCTACACAGCCATTTCCTTCGGTATGCCCACTCATACCTGGCATGAGTTCATCAAAAACGATCCACCGCTGGCCGATGGTATTGTGAAAACCGATCGACTGGTTGTCTTCGGCGGCGGCTACCCCATTGTGATCGACGGCCAGGTCGTGGGCGGCATCGGCGTCAGTGGGGGCCACTACACCGACGATATGGAAGTCGCCCAAGCGGGGTTGGCTGCACTCGAAGACTGAATCGAAGAACGGTGGGGTTGACAGCTGCTGCCACGACAACTGGCAGGCCAGCGGCCTCACCGCTCCTCCGTTAGCTGTATCGGTGCACCCGCCAGCAGCGACGGGTCAAGATCAATCACGCGCCAATTCTCGAGTCCCTGTCGGGGCTGTGGGCTGGTTGTCTCGCCACCACCTTCTCTAACCTTTGCCACCGCTTGCTCAAGATCTGACACCCCTAGCGACAGCAAGAATAATCCCTCACCTCGCTCACGCAGCTGCCGCATCGGTTCGCCTTCGGACACGGGTTGCACTAGGACCAGCCAAGTGACACCTAGCCGAATCCTAGCTGTGCGAACACCTCGACCCTCGAGGCTATCTTCTTTGAAGCCCGTAAGACCAAGCTGTTGCTGCCACATCGCCATTGCTCGATCGAGGTCCGCGACGAGTAGGTTGATATGATGGATGCCGGTGACATGGGTGTTTTCAAGATGGGTCATGTTTACGCACCTTTATCAGCGGCTAAACGCTTGGCGGTACGCACGATGGTGGCCGCATCCACACCGAAGTGCTCTCGCAGACGACCACGGGTTTCACTCAAACCAAAGCCATCGGTGCCTAGTACCGCGTAGGCACCTGCTACCCAACTGGCAATCATTCGAGGCAAGGCGCACACATAGTCGCTGGCTGCAACAGTAGGCACCGCCTTTGAACCCAAGAGCTCACAGACCCAAGGCTTTGACACCCCCAGAGAGGCGGAGTCATGGGTCTCTCTGCGCTCCCAACGTTCGGCCTCTCGAGCGAGTTCGATATAACTGGTAATACTGAACACCGCCACGGCGTAGCCATCTTTGCGGAGTTCGGCCGCGGCCGTCAGCACCTCGCTCAAAATAGCGCCAGAGCCCAACAAATGCACTGCAGGACCCGTCCCTGCCATGGGCTCTAGACAGTAGCCCCCGCGGACGATCGCGTCCTCAGTCGCTGATTCAGGACGCGCAGGGACTGTTTGGTTTTGGTTATAGAGCATGAGGTAGTAGAACTCGTC
>CBFHMA010000140.1:0-4146 GCA_965656775.1 Luminiphilus sp. | reverse complement strand
AAAGCAGTTCACACCAACGACGTTTGGTATGCATAACGGGCACCATCCAGAGATTACGGTGGATGGCGATACCGCAACGGGTATTTGGTACCTGCAGGATATTTTTGTTGAGCTCAATCATAAGCTCACCATCATGGGCAGCGCCCTGTATCATGATCGCTACCGCAAAGAGGCGGGTGAGTGGAAAATCGCCGCCACTGGGTACGAGCGATTGTGGGAGGAGTTTCACCCACGGGGTCCCGAGATAAAGTTACGCAAAAAACCCATCGCCGACGATTGAGGCGCTGCTGGCCATTTACAGGAGTTTTACTATGAAAGATGTCGTAATCGTCGATTGCGTTCGTACCGGCTTGGCCAAATCATTTCGGGGCAGCTTTAATTTGGCGCGCTCCGATGACATGGCAGCGCACCTCATTAACAGTCTGCTCGAGCGTAACCCTGCACTCGACCCCGCCGAGGTTGACGATGTCATCCTTGGTGCCGCCAACCAGGCGGGTGAGCAGAGCTACAACTTGGCGCGCATGGCAGCCATTTTGTCGAATCTACCCATTGGCACCACGGGCACTACCGTCAATCGTTTCTGTGCCTCGGGGCTTCAGACCATTGCGATGGCAGCGAACCAAATTGCGTCCGGTTGCAGTGATGTGATGATGGCAGGTGGTGCTGAGTCCATTTCAATGCGCCTGCGCCAGGATCAGGGTAGCTTTCAGCAAAACCCACGACTCCTTGAAGAAAAGCCGGCCATTTATATGGAGATGGGCAATACCGCAGAAGTGGTTGCCCGTCGTTACGGGGTGACTCGCGAAGCACAAGATGCCTATGCGCTTCAAAGCCAGCAACGTTACGCCAAGGCGTTGGCTGCGGGTGTTATGACGGAAGAAATCGTGCCCATGACAACCACAATGAAGCAGGTTGATCGCGAAACCAAAGCCGAAACATTGGTTGAAGTGGTGGTCGATCGAGACGAATGTGCCCGTGCCGACACCACCTTAGAAGGCCTCAGCTCGCTAAAACCCGCTTTTGAAGACGACGGCTCAGTGACTGCCGGCAACGCTTCCCAGCTGTCCGATGGTGCCGCGGCAGCACTGCTAATGAGCGCCAGTCGCGCCGAGCAATTGGGTCTAGAGCCTTTGGGTTATTTCCGTGGTTTTGTCACCGCTGGCTGTGAGCCCGATGAAATGGGTATCGGCCCGGTATTTGCTATTCCCAAATTATTGGCGCGCACGGGCTTAAGTATTGATGATGTGGATTTGTGGGAGCTGAATGAAGCCTTTGCCTCCCAGTGCCTTTACTGTCGCGACGAGCTCGGCATCGATAACGACCTATACAACGTAAACGGCGGCAGTATTGCTATTGGCCACCCCTTTGGCATGACCGGCGCGCGCATGGTGGGGCACGTACTCCGCGAGCTGAAGCGACGCAATGGACGCTTTGGCGTGGTCACCATGTGTGTGGCAGGTGGCCAAGGGGCGGCCGGGTTAGTCGAGGCTTTCTAATGGCTAACACCATCCCGAGGTGGGTGCGTTGTTCGCAGCCACTTCCTTGGATTGTGATGACACTATGTTTGTGGGTGCCCCTCAGTGGGCAATCTGCTGACGACGAGACCCGTGCCAGCGCCGCCGATTCCGATCCGAGGCTGTTGGCCTGGATGCAAGGATTCCCGCCGGCGCCAGACAGCCGTATTACGCAACCCTTTACCCAATTTTGGCCGTTCCCGAAGCTCCGTTGGTCGGTCTGCCATATGCGTGAACTGCTGCCCACAGCAGCGATACGGCGCCACATCACAGAGGTAACGCCCTTACCACTGGCATTCGATTCGTCGCTGGCGCAACTGCCCGTTCCACAAGACGGCACACCCCAAACCCTACCCTTGAATGAAATGCTCGATGCCACTTACACCGATGGCTTACTGGTACTGCATAAGGGCAAGCTTGTCTATGAGCACTACAGCGGCTGCCTAGATAGCGTGGGGGAGCACGCCACCATGTCGATGACTAAGTCGGTGCTCGGGCTGTTAATTGAGATGCTGATGGCAGAGGGTATCCTCGATGACCAACAGCTCATCACCGATTGGGTGCCCGAGCTGAAAGGCTCGGCGTTTGCGGGGGCTACCCTGCGCGATGCCCTCGATATGACCACCGCCGTTGCCTTCGATGAGGATTACAGCAACCCCGACTCTGATTTATGGCGCTACGCGCGCGCCACCGATTCTCTGCCAAAGCCTCCCGATTACTCGGGCGTGACAGGAAACCTTGAGTTCCTGACGACGCTTCAGGGCTTATCGGGTAAGCACGGACAGCAGTTTCACTACAGTACGTTGAATAGCGATGTCATGGGGTGGGTGGCGTCACGTGTTACCAATACGTCCGCTGCTACGTTATTCAGCGAGCAAATCTGGCAGCCAATGGGGGCACAACAGGATGCAGCCCTCAAAGTTGATGCCTATGGGATAGGGCACGTGGGTGGTGGCTTGCAAGCCAATATGCGTGATCTAGGCCGCTTGGGGCTGGCAATACTGCAGGCCTCACGGGCTAGCGATACAACGGCCTTTAATACCGCTGCGCGGAACATTGTGTTCGGTAACGATAATAGCGTCTCGGTAACCGGTCCCAATGCCGCCTTGTGGCATGGGTATCGCAGTTTCTGGTGGTACCTCGGAGACGACTCCCCAGTAGTGGCTGCTAGGGGCGTGCACGGACAGATTTTATACATAGACCCCGACGCTGATATGGTGTTGGTGCGCTTGGCGTCATCCCCCGACGCCAGTAATGCCAAGACGGATCCCACAATGATGCCGATTTACGAGGCAATCGGCGCGTACCTGGCCGCACAGTAGTACCAGAGTCGAGTTTTAAACAACGAGGCCGCCGTATACCCTATCGCCCCGCGTAAGCGTCTTGTGATGTCATGTTTTAGGGGTAACTTCCATGTTGAATCAAATCGGTCGGTGGCTGCACAGGTATGCACGCCGAGTATTGGTGTGTACCGTGATCGTAGTAGTCACGGGCTGTGACAACGACGATGGCGATAATGCTGAACCGGTGCCACCCATAACCGGGAGTTTCGAAGCTGCAGTGGTGTCAAGCCCTGCTGACGCTGTCAGTGGTGGTATTGCCAGGGTGGGGGTACAAGTACCCGATGGCTTGCCCGCAAGCGATGTCGCCATCACTCTCAACGGTAACGATGTTAGCGATCAATTTAGTACCGGCGACGACGACTTCACGCTAATAGGGCGAGTGGATAGTTTGCTTGAGGGCGACAATACCCTAGAGGTCCGTAGCACGGGTGCCGAAGTGGCATCACTCTCCCTCACTTTGGTGAATTACTCCGATAAGGGCCCTATCTTTTCAGGTCCTCAGCAGCAACCCTTTTTCTGTTCCATCGACGAAGACCTCGAGATCTTGGAATTAGGTCCTTACACCGATGACGATTGTAGTGTCGAGACCCGGGTAAGTTTCAAGTACAGGACCACCAGCGGTGCATGGGCCGATTGGACCCCCGGACAAGTGCGCCCCGATGATATGGCAACCACCACAACCCTTGACGGCACCAGCACCGACTTCATTGTTCGGTGGGAGCGGGGCACGATTAATCGATTCCTGTATTCCCTGGCAGTGCTAGTGGCTGGAGACGATGTCGATAACGAGCCCAATCTAGATAGCTGGAATAAACGCCTCATTTACTACTTTGAGGGAGGCGTTGGCGTGGGTCACTATCAGGGCTACCCGTATATTGACACAGCGCTCTACGCCGATGGTCTGGGGCTTGGCTACGCGGTCGCTTACTCCACGGGTACCACCACTGACACCCATTACAACCTTCAACTGGGCGGTGAAACCGCCATCATGTTGAAAGATCGCTTTGTCTCTGCCTACGGCAAGCCCGATTACACCGTGGGCCTTGGACTCTCTGGCGGTAGCGTGCAGCAGCATATTTACAGTCAGAATCACCCTGGACTCATTGATGCGGGTATTCCCCAGTTGTCCTATCCGGACATGATTACCCAGGTGATTCATGTCGCCGATTGTGAGCTGCTCGAGCGTTGGATCGATTTCGAAATATTATTCGATCCGAACTCCAAATGGGCCAATTGGGAGAATCGGAGCTGGCTCATTGGTCTCAATGCCATTCCCGGGTTCCCGAATG
>CBFHMA010000139.1:3690-4305 GCA_965656775.1 Luminiphilus sp. | reverse complement strand
GCAACCACACCTGCTCCACCCAGTCGGCCAATGCCAGTCTGTCCCGTTTAATCATTGCCCAATCGAGGGCTGACAGTAGATGTCGACAGCGTGCAGCTGTGTCGAGATCGGCAATACTCGTTGAAGCCTGCTCAAGGGCCAATCGCAGCGGGATCGGACGCGGCTGTGTCGCCAATAGCTGATGCATTGCTGACAATGACAAACCACAAAAAGGTGTACGCAGCAGCGCCAAAGATGCGACATCGTCGGCAGGGTTAGCTAGCCAACGACATAGTGCAAGCAGATCGATGACGGCACTGCTGGTCGCAAGTGACTCAAGATCACGCCCTACGAATGGCACTTGCTGCTGACGTAATGCCCGGATAATGCCACAGAGGCCTGCCCATCGATACGGCGTAACTCAGCAATTTGCTGGGCTATGTAGCGGGCTTCGGCACTGCCGTCATCATTAGGGAAAACGTGCAGCGACACGGCCTGCTCCGATAACAGTGGCCGCGTGGCCTCGGCAGTGGTGTGTCGTACCTGTCCACGTTCCGGACGGTCGTGGGAAGGCAGCAATTGCGCAAAGGTTTCATTCACCCATTGCACAACACCCGCCTGTGAACGGAAATTGCG
>CBFHMA010000139.1:0-3680 GCA_965656775.1 Luminiphilus sp. | reverse complement strand
AATAAGCCAACATTCGCATAGCGAAAGCCGTAGATCGATTGCATGCCATCGCCCACGATAAACAGGGTGCGTGCTTTAGCACCGGTGGCATTGTGCTCTGCCCACCCGCGGGTGAGTCGGCGCAGCAACTCAAACTGTTGATCTGACGTATCCTGAAACTCGTCAATGAGGATGTGTTCCAGCTGATAATCGAGTCGCAGTGCTAAATCGGTGGGTTCCTCATCGTCCCCCAAGGCAGCGGTCGCGGCCAGCGCGATGTGGGTAAAATCAACCACACCTTCTCGCTGAAAGACCAGTAACAGCTCGGCTAATAACAACGGTAGCAGTCGCGATAGCTGAAGCACTAGCTGCCACCCCGGATCGTTATCGTCAATGACCGGTAAGCGCATTAGCTCGATCAGCGCGGCGGGTACCGGTGTCTCTGATAGATCCTCGAGGATTGCAAGCAAACGATCTTTCTCGGGCGTCTTGGGTGGAAAACCCTGCCTGACTGTAATGCCTTTGGGTTTGCGCCAGGTACCGTCGTCTTTCGTGAGCATGGCTGCAACCCGCCGCCAACTTTCGAGATGGTGGGCATCACTGGCTAACACCAAGGGTGCTTGCCCCAACTGCGCCGCCGCAAAATTAGCGAGTTCTTCAAGATCACTCTGAGCGGCTTTGAAGTCACCGGCAACCCGTTCCAACACAGCAGTGACTGCATCGGCTACCGTTGCTTTGAGGGCTTGCTCCGCAGCCAGAGGCCCCCGATGCTGCCCCAAATGGGGTGCCCAATCGCCACGACGATGCAATAGCTGAACCAACAGCTCAGTGACCCGCCCCCAGTTATTGTCGAAGTGCATCACTAGGGCACGCAGGGCATCGCCGATAACACCCTCGTCTTCAAGGTGGCCGAACAACGCGACAACAGCCTGTTCAAATAAACGCGCCGGTTGCTCGGTGGTGCTAAGGGAACCGCCTAGGGCACTTAATACTGGCATTTGCCGAGTGAGATCGGCACACAAACTGTCAATAGTACGAATGTTGAAACACTCGGCCTGAAGCACCCAACCCCGAGCTCGGCTGTTGTCAAGGACAGCCTGTGCCAATGCGCGGGTGACTTGCTCATGGGACTCGGTCACTGGCGTGTCCGCTTGCGCTTCTTGCAGCTTCTCGGTCACACGATCGCGCATTTCAGCGGCGGCTTTACGGGTAAAGGTAATCGCAAGGACCTGCTCAGGCCGCTCTACCCGTGCCAACAACGCCAACATACGCTGTGTGAGCAACTCTGTTTTGCCCGAGCCCGCCGGCGCTGTTACACAAAAGCTCTGGCTAGGATCGAGTGCTCGCGCCCGTGCTGCACTGTCACCCCCGAGATGTTCAGAGGATGTGGTGAGGGTTGCGGTGATTGATGACGGCATTAATGAAGGTCCTCAGAGGGAACCAAACCCTCAGATGTAGGTGTTGCGCCTTCATGAATACGACATACGCTAGCCAGTGTGCAGTAATTGCATGCTTGGGGTAACGGATCGATAGCAGCCTCACCTGCAACAAAATCATTGGCTAGGGTCGTAAGACGCACTTGCCAATGCGCTAACAAGGCCTCCCACGTATCTGCATCGCGGTTTTTGGTGCGTGCCAACTGTGCCTGGACAGTGGTGTCTTTCTGGCTTAAACCTAAGTCATCCCCCAGGGGAACAAAGGATGGATCTTGCTGCTGAACCCGCGCAAAGGCAATGCCTGTTACCGCCGCGTTCATCAGGGCATACAAGGGTAACTGTGGATCCTTTGGCCGATCGCCCAACCAGCTAGAGCGGCTGACAACACCGGTTTTGTAATCAACCACAACCTGCCGACCATCGCTCAAGACATCGATGCGGTCAGGGCGCATCGATAGTGTGAGCGGTCCAATCGCCAGATGATGATCTTGCTCCCGCTCGAGCACGGTAAAGGCTTCTGATCGCTCGGTCTCTTTGTCAAGCCAGGCGAGTAACAGCTGCTCAATACGATTGGCTTCCAAGGTCAGGCACCCACTGCCCACACGCTTGCGCACGCTGCAATGGCGCTGCACTGCTCGATCCTCAAGGCGCTGTACGGCATGGTCAACAACCCTCTGCACAAGGGTCCTCCGTGCGGCGATATCGGTTGCTTGGAGCGTGTTGCTATCGCGTAATTCACCCCATAACTCATACAGTGCGTCGTGGATGAGCGAGCCCTGCTCAGCCGCACTTAAGCCACGACGAGCGGGCTCAACGGCCTCAGGCCCCAAATGATGAACTACCCAAGCTCGAAATGGGCAGTTGGATTGATTTGCCAGTACCGCAGCGCCACCACCAAAGCCCACGAGCTCTCCTGCGGTAGTCGCCACAGGCGTTGGGCCCTCGTCAATCCATTCACACGGTTCAGCACTTAACCAATGTCGGTGACTGCCGGGTGCAGTGGGCTGATCGATGGGTTGAATCAATAGGCTGTGGGGACTCGTCACACCCTCTTGCTGACTATGGCAACTCAGTACCACATGGCGATGGGTCTGATGCCAGCTGCATATCAAATCCGTGGCGTACTGTAACAAGCGATCGGCATCGAGCTGTGGTAACTGCAACATACGCTGTAACTTACCGGGCAAAAAGGGCAGCAAGCGCGGGGATTCAGGCAACACACCCGACTGCAAACCGCACACCCACAGCGCATCGAAGGATAAACCTACCGCCTCTTGAGCACCCAATACTTGCACGACCTGGGTATCAGTTTTGGGCTGAAACACCGTGTCGTCGAGGATGGCACGCCACAGCGCTACAACCTGCCCATAGCTGACTGGACCCGCCACTTCATCGAGACCCGCGAGTGCGTCTAGGCTACTCTCAAAGCGCTCTATTTGTTGATACTCCAGGGAGTCCAAGGATGCTCGGGCTGGCCAACGCCATACTTTTAAACGCGCCCGCAATACCTCAAGCCACTGCGATGGCGGCCTAGAACCGCGGCAGGCCGCTCGCATTGGCTGCTGACGTATCTGTTGCAGTGCATCGGTCACCGCCGCATGAGGTGCGTGTACGGTAGCGAGGTGGGTTAAGTCACCCATATCGATAACCCCAGAGGCTAACTGGGTGATGGCTCTGGATAAGCGCAGCCAAGCCGGCGTGCCGCTTTCGGTATCGGCCCCACTCCCCAACCCCGCCAGATACGGGGCGCGCAATAGGGCGAGGGCGTCCTCACGCGCAATCGGTGAATTACCATCGTGCCCACCCAGAGATAGTACCAACAAGGCATCGCGATAAAGAGGTACATCGGCCAGTGGCATACCGGTAGAGAAGTTGACTGGCAGACGATCGTAACGGGCATCGAGGCAGTCGAATTCACGACGAAGGTGATATTCAAGCTCGGGTCGATCGCCCTTCATATCCATCAGCACAATAGCCGTGTTGTGGCAGCCGGCCCTGTAGCGCTCGGCGGCCCACGTGGCTGCAGCACTAAATTCTTGACGCTTATCGCCGTAGCGATGCGCCGGCCATGGCGGTTTACCCGTAGGATGTTCAGCCAAACACGCTTGGGATGATTCTGTCCATGACGAGGGTGATGGCACCCGCAGCACAGACCCGCCGTTTAGATGCTCGACGGCCCGCTGGGTTAGCACGGGCAATGTCAGCACATGAGCCAACGCCAGCTTGCCAATATCTGGGTTTAGCTGGGCAATAGCACTAGTGTCG
>CBFHMA010000138.1:3123-4358 GCA_965656775.1 Luminiphilus sp. | reverse complement strand
CCAATGCGGTCAATGTGGTTACCCAGGCTGCCGGCCCTATGCCGAGGCCATAGCCAACGGCGACAACATTAATAAATGCCCGCCCGGCGGTCAGGAAACTATCGATGCGCTAGCAGATTTACTCGATGTCGAGCCCGAGCCCCTCGACGCCGCCCATGGGGTAGAGAAAGAATCGATGGTGGCCTACATCCGCGAAGATGAGTGCATTGGCTGTACCAAATGCATTCAAGCATGTCCCGTCGATGCCATTCTGGGTGCAGCAAAACAAATGCACACTGTGATTATCAGTGAATGCACGGGCTGCGATCTGTGCGTTGAACCCTGCCCAGTAGATTGTATCGACATGGTGCCGCGAAAAACGGGGCTGGCCGCCTGGCACTGGCCGCTACCCAGCGCAGATCGAGATCACATTATCGCTACCGATGCACCGTTACCCGGACAACAAGCAGCATGAGGCGGGTATACAGTATTCATGGCGGGATTCACCCACCGGAAGAAAAAGATCTGTCTAACCCAGGCGTCGTAGTCGATGCTGGATTGCCTGACAAGCTGATACTGCCCTTGTCACAACACATAGGTGCCCCCGCAAAAGCGACGGTGGCCGTTGGTGATCGCGTGTTGGGGGGTCAATGTTTAGCGGTCGCCCAAGGTGTAGTGAGCGCAGCAGTCCATGCACCTACCTCGGGTATTGTGACTGCCATCGAGCCACGCCCCATTCCCCATCCCTCGGGTCTCAATAACATGTGTGTCGAGATCGACTGTGACGGCCACGACGATTGGGTTGACCTAAAAGCTATCGATGACTACCGGCAATTAACACCTCATGATCTGCTGGAGGTCATTAAGCACGCGGGTATAGCAGGTATGGGTGGCGCCGGCTTCCCAACAGCCACCAAGCTTCTAGCCAGAGATCGATACACCATCGACACACTGATTATCAACGGCACTGAGTGTGAACCTTATATCACCGCGGACGATACACTGATGCAAACCGCGGCCGAAGCGATCGTGGAGGGTGCTGAGATCCTCGCCTATATCCTCGATGCCTCAACACTTATTTTTGGTGTCGAAGATAATAAACCGGCGGCCTTACAGGCATTACAACAAGTTGTGGCCGCACGCGCCAAAGGGCAAACCGAGCGTCAAATAGACGTGGTTAGTTTCCCCACCAAGTACCCGTCAGGGGGCGAGAAACAGCTCATTGAAATACTCACGGGGCTGCAGGTCCCCAGCGG
>CBFHMA010000138.1:0-3114 GCA_965656775.1 Luminiphilus sp. | reverse complement strand
TAGTTTCCCCACCAAGTACCCGTCAGGGGGCGAGAAACAGCTCATTGAAATACTCACGGGGCTGCAGGTCCCCAGCGGTGGCTTGCCAGCTGATCTGGGCATTGTCTGTCAAAATCCGGGTACCGCCGTTGCCGTACGCGACGCGGTGCTAGAGGGGCGCCCGTTGGTCGATCGTATCGTCACCCTCACCGGGCGCGCGCTCGGTAAACCCGCCAATTATCGCGTGCGCCTAGGCACACCCATCGCCCATTTACTGGCATTGAGCGATTTTGATACGAGCCAAAATGAGCGCCTCATTCACGGTGGCCCCATGATGGGTTTTGCCCTAGGTACCGATACCGTACCGGTTATTAAAACGACAAACTGCGTACTTGTGCCCACGCGACAAGAGCTGCCCATACCGCCACCGGCACAAGCCTGTATTCGTTGCGGTCTTTGTGCTGAAGCTTGCCCGGCAGAGCTACTACCGCAACAGCTGTACTGGTATGCCCGTGCGAAAGATCATGAGCAATTAGAGCGGCACAATCTATTCGATTGTATCGAGTGCGGGGCCTGCTCTTGGATGTGCCCCAGCAACATTCCCCTCGTGCAATACTACCGCGCTGCCAAAGGGGCTATACAAGAAGCTAGGGAAGATAAACAACGCTCCGATCGAGCGCGGGAACGTTTTGAGGCGCGCCAAGAGCGAGTAGCAAGAGAAGCAGCAGAAAAAGAAGCCAAGCGAGCCGCACGCAAGGCTGCGGCGGAGAAAAAAGCGTCAGAGTCCAGTGACGAAGACCCGGTACAAGCTGCCATAGCCCGCGCTAAAGCACGAAAAGCTCAGATAACAACCGCGAGTGAACAGGACACCCCTCAACCATGAGCTGGCTGCGCATTACATCACCCCACGGCCATGGTCCGCTGTCCACACAAAGGGTTATGCAGTTAGTACTGCTAGCCACGCTACCGGGGGTGATAGCACAAACCTGGTTTTTCGGACCCGGAACACTCGTCAATATTGTCGTCGGTGGCGCATTAGCTTTGGGTTTCGAGTGGCTAGCGGTATCGCTCCGGGGTCGAGAACCCAAAGCGGCGCTGAGTGATTTCAGTGTATTGGTGACATCGACGCTGCTGTGCATTGCGCTGCCACCCTACAGCCCTTGGTGGTTATTAGTGGTGGGTATTGCAAGCTCGGTACTGCTCGGGAAACATCTCTTCGGGGGACTGGGTTATAACCCCTTCAATCCCGCCATGGTCGGTTACGTGGTGCTACTCATCTCATTCCCTTTGCAAATGTCCAGTTGGGCAGCACCCCGCGGTCTAACAACGCCCCCCGGCCTGTTCGATGCTATTGGCGCTCTCTTTGGTACGCCCCTTGCCGATGCACTGACCAGCGCAACGCCACTGGACATATTGCGTCAAAATAAGGGGCTGCTCATGGACGACCTCTATGCAACTGCGCCCCAATTCGGTCGATGGGCGGGCATCGGTTGGGAATGGGTCAATATCGGGTTTTTAATCGGTGGCCTCTGGCTGCTGTACCAGCGGGTCTTCACCTGGCATGCCCCATTGGCCATGCTTGCGGGGCTTGGGTTGGCGGCACTGATTGGCTTCGACGGTGGCAGCTCTATCAGTGGTGGTTCACCTCTGCTGCATTGGCTCAGTGGCGCCACCATGTTCGGTGCTTTCTTCATCATTACTGACCCTGTGAGCTCCGCCACCTCGAACCGTGGTCGGCTACTGTTTGGTGCTCTAATCGGCGTGATCATTTACCTGATTCGTACCCAAGGTAATTACCCCGATGCGGTGGCCTTTGCAGTCCTGATTATGAACTTTGCAGCACCGCTCATTGATCAATACACGGTGCCTAAAGCCTATGGCCATAACAAGCGGGAGGAGTCATGAGCCTGCTGAGTGCGGTATCACGCAATAGTTTGTTATTGGGTTTATTCGCAGCTGTCACCACGGGCCTGATTGCAATAACGTTTTTAGGCACACGGGACGATATTCTGGAAGCCGAACGTGCCGCTGAGGCACGACAACTCCTTGAAATTTTTCCCAAGGAAACCCACGACAACAACGCGGTAGACGACCGCTTTGAACTGGCCGCGAACACACCGCTGCTAGGTCTCAGAACCGCAGGACACGGCTATAGGGTTCGTCAGGGCAATAGGGTTGTTGGGGTGATCCTACCTGCCACTGCCCGGGACGGTTATTCGGGGGATATTCGTCTGCTAGTGGGCGTGAATGCACAAGGCCGGGTTGCAGGTGTCCGCGTAGTAACCCACAAGGAGACGCCCGGATTAGGCGATGCCATTGACCTTCGCAAGTCACCTTGGGTACTGGACTTCAACGGCCACTCACTGAATGACCCGTTACCCAGTGGTTGGGCGGTTACCAAAGACGACGGTATCTTCGACCAGTTCACAGGTGCCACGATTACACCGAGGGCGGTCGTCAATGCCACTCGCAAGGTGCTTGAGTATGTGGAACTGCACCAACAAGTGCTGTTTGACACAACAACGGCCCACACTTCGGGGAATAGTGCCTCATGAGCTCACAAAGCTACGATACCTTGACCCGCAACGGTCTCTGGAAAAATAACCCGGCATTGGTACAACTACTGGGGCTCTGCCCACTGCTGGCGGTCACAGCTTCAGTGGTTAACGCCATGGGGCTGGCAGTGGCCACCCTCTTTGTTCTGACAACATCGAACCTGTGTGTCGCGCTTATTCGCAATGTGGTGTCCGATACCGTGCGGTTACCGGCTTTTGTCATGATTATTGCCGCTGCGGTGACCGCCATTGAACTGCTAATGCAAGCGTATGCCTACGAGCTCTACCAAATATTGGGCATCTTCCTCCCTCTCATCACGACCAATTGTGTGATCCTGGGTCGCGCTGACGCCTTCGCATCGAAGAACCCCATTCTGCCCTCGGTCTACGATGGCTTTATCATGGGAGTAGGCTTTGGGTTGGTGTTGGTGGTTTTGGGTGCAATCCGCGAGCTGTTGGGTACCGGTGGCCTCTTTGCCAATATGGATCTGTTATTTGGCGCGTCGGCAACACAGTGGCACTGGGTGCTCAGCAGCGACTATCAATCCTTTTTGCTCGCCATTTTGCCTCCGGGGGCCTT
>CBFHMA010000137.1:0-4369 GCA_965656775.1 Luminiphilus sp. | reverse complement strand
TGTCGACCAGATAGCTCTTCCCTTGGGTTACCACGCGGGTATTGACTCGATGCGCTCTGAACCGGTCTGCTGTGTCAAAGGTGGTTTGCCATAGATCGCGATACTCCTCCAAGCTAATGGCGCTCGTTGAGGTGTCGCTGGGGAGTTGCACTGCGATACGGGCATCCGGTGCGACTGTCATAAAGTAAAACGTCAGATCTCTGGCGTTAAGCGCACCGTCCATTTCCTCTAGCAGCAAGCGCACTGGACGCACGTCAACACTGGTCTCGACGGCGGCAACGTAGCCTTCTTGCAACATGTTTTGACGCTCGTTGGCTGCCGCCGCTACGTTATGGTGAGTCGCTTCACTGTACCAACGCCAAGCTTTATCGTCCTCACCCAGAGCGCTTAATTGTCTCGCGTATCGCAGCTGGGCTTCAGGGAGGCCGGCTACCGCTGCACGACGTAAAAAATCAGTGGCTTTTTGTGGGGAGGAGCGTGTACCGCTACCCTGTGCGAATGCGAGACTCAGGTAGTAAAGTGCGCGAGGCTCGCCTTGCGCTGCAGCAGTTTCCAATAGCCCAAATGCACGCTCAAGATCTTTCGTCACCCCAGCAGCCTCTTGGTACATGCGAGCTAAAGAGACCATGGCTTGAGCATTGCCTTGATCAGCAAGTTGTTGCCAAAGCACTCGGGCAGATTCATGCCGTCCTTGACTAAAGTCGACTTCAGCTCTTGCGTTACCAAGCATTTCGGCGTGGACCTGTTTTTGGTTTATTTCACCTACTGCACCCTCGGTGAACAGTAACAACAGGGCGATGATCGCAAGTGATCGTCGTTGGAAGGAGATCTGCTGCAAGTTAATCCTTGACCTCAAATAAGTAACATATTGCCATTTCTCGATATTACACGTTTATCGCGAAAAAGCGTGTTGACAGTTAGACCACCCGCGCATAAACTTCGCGCTCTTTTTTCACGGCATCCACCTGCGGGATGTCGGTTTTTTTGGAGATGTACTGTGCAGAACCAGCGTATTCGTATTCGCCTGAAAGCCTTCGATCACAAGCTGATTGATACGTCGACTCAGGAAATCGTAGAAACAGCGCGCCGAACTGGCGCACAAGTGCGCGGCCCTATTCCGCTGCCCACCAAGAAAGAGAAGTATACGATTTTGACCTCGCCCCACGTCAACAAAGACGCGCGAGATCAGTATGAGATTCGCACGCACAAGCGACTCCTCGACATCGTCGAGCCCACAGAAAAAACCGTGGATGCTCTGATGAAGCTTGACTTGGCAGCTGGGGTAGAAGTCCAGATTAGTCTGGGTTAAGCACAACAATTTAGTAAGACCTGCCCGGGTTACCGGGTGTGTAACGTCCGTATCGGGGTGGTGACCACCGGGTCGCCGCCATCTATGGGGACGGCCATAGAGGGTATAGCCCCGTACACTGTGAGGTTTAAAACCATGACTATTGGTGTAGTCGGCCGTAAATCGGGCATGACGCGTGTCTTTACCGATGAAGGCGTATCAATTCCAGTGACCGTAGTGGAAGTGCTTCCAAACCGTGTCACTCAAATCAAAGATCTCGAGACCGATGGGTATCGAGCTATTCAGGTCACTACGGGTAACCGCAAGGCCTCCAAAGTCAGCAAGCCAGAAGCTGGGCATTTTGCCAAGTCTGGGGTTGAGGCTGGAGTAGGGCTGTGGGAGTTCCGTCTTGATGGCATCAATGAGGCCTTCGAGATCGGTACCGAGCTGACAGTGACAAGATTTGAGCAGGGTCAGAAGGTTGACGTCGCTGGTCGTTCGAAAGGTAAGGGGTTCCAGGGTGCCATCAAGCGCTGGAATTTCCGCACCCAAGACGCTACCCACGGTAACTCGCTGTCGCACCGTGCCCCAGGCTCTATTGGGCAGTGTCAAACCCCTGGTCGCGTCTTCAAAGGTAAAAAGATGGCCGGCCATATGGGCGCCGAGCGTGTTACTACGCAGGGTCTCGAGGTTGTGCGCGTCGATGCCGATCGCAACTTGCTGCTGATTAAAGGTGCCGTTCCAGGTGCGCCTGGTGGCGAAGTTATCGTGCGTCCGGCAGTAAAGGGTTAAGGGGGCATAGCCGTGGAATTGAATGTAGTTAAGCCCGGGGCGGGAGATGCGGGAACCGTATCCGTCTCTGAGGTGACGTTCGCTCGGGAGTACAACGAATCCCTTGTGCATCAGGTGGTAACGGCTTATCTAGCTGGCGGCCGGCAAGGCACGCGAGCCCAAAAGAGCCGGTCCGATGTCGCCGGTGGCGGCAAGAAGCCCTGGCGACAAAAGGGTACAGGTCGTGCTCGAGCTGGCACCATTCGCTCACCACTGTGGCGCTCAGGTGGCGTAACCTTTGCGGCTGGTCCTCAGGATCATTCCCAGAAGGTCAACAAAAAGATGTATCGAGCTGCCATGCGCTCGATTTTATCTGAGCTTGCACGGACTGACCGTCTGTTGGTTGTCGATGGCTTCGATGTTGCACAGCCAAAGACAAAGCTTCTTGTGCAACAGCTGGAGGCGCTCAACGTCGATAACGTACTGATTATCGCCAGTGAGGTTGACCAGAACTTGTATCTGGCTGCACGCAACTTGCATCAAGTCGACGTTTGCGATGTGGACGGCGTTGATCCTGTTAGCTTGGTTGCTTTCGATAAGGTCATGGTGACCGTCGATGCGGTTAAGAAATTTGAGGAGGCTCTGGCGTGAATCAGGAGCGTGTATTCCAAGTCTTACTCGGCCCTCATGTGTCGGAGAAGGCGGCGTTGGCGGCCGAGGACAGCAACCAGTATGTCTTTAAGGTTGCGCTAGACGCGACAAAATCAGAGATCAAGACGTCGGTCGAGCAGCTTTTCAAAGTGCAGGTCGATCAGGTGCGCACCCTTCGCGTGAAGGGTAAGACCAAGCGTAATCGCTTTGGGTTAACCACTAAGACGTCTTGGAAAAAAGCATATGTACGTCTTGCGCAAGGTCAAGAAATTGACTTTGCGGTAGTGAGCTAAGGGGCGATTTGTCATGGCAGTCGTAAAGAGTAAACCGACATCAGCGGGTCGTCGTCACCACGTACGCGTGGTCAACGACGAGCTGTATAAGGGTCGCGCCTACGCACCGCTGCTCGAGAAGAACAGCAAGAATGGCGGACGCAACAACGCCGGTCGCATTACAACGCGGCACGTGGGTGGCGGTCACAAGCATCACTATCGCGTCATCGACTTTAAGCGCAACAAAGACGGTATTCCTGCAAAGGTTGAGCGCATTGAGTACGATCCAAATCGTACGGCTCATATCGCCCTGTTGCTTTACGCCGATGGTGAGCGTCGTTACATTATCGCGCCGAAGGGTGTCAGTGCTGGCGACCCCATTTATTCCGGTGCTGCGGCCCCCATTAAGGCGGGTAACTGCTTGCCTATTCGAAACATTCCCGTTGGTGCCGTCATTCATGCTATTGAGCTCAAGCCTGGTAAGGGTGCGCAGTTAGCCCGCTCTGCTGGGGCCTCTGTTCAGTTGGTGGCTCGGGAAGGCCAGTACGCCACCATCCGTTTGCGCTCAGGCGAAACCCGCAAGGTGCCGGTCGATTGCCGCGCTACCCTCGGTGAAGTATCGAACTCTGAGCACAGCCTTCGCAAGTTGGGTAAAGCGGGTGCTGCGCGTTGGCGCGGTGTTCGCCCCACTGTACGTGGTGTGGCGATGAACCCCGTTGACCACCCCCACGGTGGTGGTGAAGGTCGGACCTCCGGTGGTCGTCATCCAGTGACGCCTTGGGGTGTGCCTACTAAGGGCTACAAGACTCGTAAGAACAAACGTACCGACGGCTTTATTGTTCGCCGTCGTGGCAAGAAGTAACCGTTGAAGGAAAGAGGATTAATCTGTGCCACGTTCATTGAAAAAAGGCCCCTTCATTGACCTGCACCTTCTTAAGAAGGTAGAGGCGGCGGTTGAAAGCAGCGATCGTCGTCCGATCAAGACTTGGTCGCGTCGGTCCATGATTTCGCCCGATATGGTTGGGCTCACGATTGCAGTGCATAACGGCCGTCAACATGTCCCTGTGCTCATTAACGAGGACATGGTTGGCCATAAGCTTGGTGAGTTTGCAGTGACCCGCACGTTTAAGGGCCACATTGTCGACAAGAAAGCCAAGCGCTAAAGGTTGGCGGAGATAGAAACGATGGAAGTATCAGCAAAACTTCGTGGCGCGCGCATCTCTGCGCAGAAAACTCGGCTGGTGGCTGACCAGGTGCGTGGTAAGCCTGTTGAAGAAGCTCTCAACACGCTTGAGTTTAGTACCAAGAAAGCTGCTCATCTGGTACGCAAGGTGCTGAATTCAGCCATTGCGAATGCCGAGAACAACGAAGGTGCAGACGTAGACGA
>CBFHMA010000136.1:0-4398 GCA_965656775.1 Luminiphilus sp. | reverse complement strand
CAGCTTGGTATTCACGTTCTGGGGATTGGTTGTTGGCTCCGTGATTTACTCCCTGCCCTTTGTGGTGCAACCCTTGTACAACGCCCTGCTCGCGTTGGGTGAACGCCCGCTGGAAGTGGCGGCCACATTAGGCGCCAGCCCATGGGATCGATTTGTGTCGGTGGTCATACCGATGGCCCGATCGGGCTTTATCACCGCAGCGGCATTGGGCTTTGCCCACACTGTGGGTGAATTTGGCGTGGTCTTAATGATAGGAGGCAATATTCCCGACGAAACACGGGTGGTCTCAGTCTTGTTGTATGACCATGTCGAGGCGCTCGACTATGCCCGGGCTCATTGGCTTGCGGGTGGACTTGTGGTTTTTTCCTTCCTACTACTGCTCATGCTCTACGGCCTGCAAAAATCGCCGTCATCAATGCGCGCCCATTAACCCGTGCAATCTCATGACTAACACAGCATCCCACAACACCGGGTTAGAGTTACGTTTCCACTTAACCCGTGGTCAAGGCCCTGACGCCTTCGAGCTGGATATTGATGTAACACTTCCTGGATCGGGTATTACCGCGCTGTTTGGCCCATCGGGCTCGGGTAAGACCACCGTATTGCGTTGTATTGCAGGCCTTGAGCGCGCCGACGTTGGCTACTGCTCCCTTAACGGCCGCTATTGGCAAAAGGAAGATTTTTTCTTAGCCGCGCACCGACGGGCTGTCGGCTATGTTTTTCAAGAGTCCAGCCTGTTCCCTCACCTTAGTGCCGAGGGCAACTTGCGCTATGCCATGAAGCGCGGACGCCTTAAACACGATACTCGGCGCTACCATCAACTGGTTGAACTTATGGGTATTGGTTCACTGCTAAAACGCCAACCCGACACGCTCTCTGGCGGTGAACGGCAACGGGTAGCCATTGCCCGAGCACTATTAGTAGGACCCGATATCCTATTGATGGATGAGCCCCTGACGGCCCTCGACACCCGCCGCAAACTCGATATTTTGCCTTACCTAGAAAACCTTCGATCGGACCTGGAACTGCCGGTGGTCTACGTCAGTCATGCAATCGATGAGGTCATGCGCCTGGCCGATAGCGCAGTCATACTGGATCATGGCAAGGTCGCGGCACAGGGGGCAGTTGCCGATGTATTTTCAAGCCCAGGTACGCTGGTGACCGCCGATGGTGGCTTGGGTGTGATTTGGGAGGGAACGGTAACCGCTCTCGACAACCAGTGGCAGTTAATGGCCATACGCTGTGGCGACGTGGACATCTGGCTACCGGCAAGTGCGCATCGGGTAGGTCAAACAAGACGTCTGCGCATCTTAGCCAGAGATGTCAGTATTGCCCTCACCGACCACCATGACAGCAGTATTCTTAATCGACTTCCAGCTATCGTCACCGATATCGTCGACACAGCAACAGATCCCATGGTCTTAATTCACCTGCAAGTTGGCCACCAAACCCTATCGGCACAAGTCACTCGCCGATCGGTTGACAACTTAGCGCTTCAGGTTGGATCGAGGGTTTGGGCACAAATTAAGTCCGCCGCCATCAGCCGCTGAGCGCTCTTTTCAACGCCGCTGGCATACGCCTTCGACCACCGCCCCTAGCCAAAACCTTGCGGAGGCTTGACGGGGCGACTACTCTGCGCTCGATTGGAAAAAGGAGCCACCCCATGATTCGACGACACACCACAACCGGTGCCGCCCAGATAAGCGCTTGTCATCCCCAAAAGCGCTCTATTGAACGCACTGCTGGCAAGTCTTATTACGGTATGTGTTAGCAATACAGCGTTCGCGGCAAATACTCAAGGTGAGCACCGTGCCGTCATTTTATTGATCGGCGATGGCTTCGATGATCAACACGTCACGATGGGCAGAAATTATTTGGTAGGTGCCGCCGGCGAGCTCACCCTCGACACCATGGCAGTGCGAGCTGCCGTGCAGGTGGAAACCGTGGACGCCCGGGGCAAGCCCGTTTACGTAGCAGACTCTGCCAACACCGCTACCACACTCGCCACGGGGCAGGTCACCGAAATCGGTCGCGTGGGTACCGATCGGCAAGACGGCGATCGTCAAACACTGCTAGAGCAAGCTGCCGCTGCGGGCTATCGCACGGGTATTGTGGCAACTGCCTCGGTCACCGACGCAACGCCGGCCAGCTTCTTGGCACATGTGAGCAACCGTGGCTGTGAGAATCCCGAGATCATTCTGGGTGGCGAACGCTACGGCACCCAGTACGAGGGCTGCCCGCAGGATGCGCGTAATAACGGAGGGCTGGGCTCCATCGCCGAGCAAATTATTGCAAGCCCTGCAGATGTCGTCTTGGGTGGTGGTTTAAAACACTTTGAATACAGCCCCTTTGACAGCGACGTTACCTTAATTGAGCAGGCAAAAGACCAAGGTATCAGTGTGGCTACTGACCTCGATAGCCTGCTGAGCAGTGACAAAGAGATGCGATTACTTGGACTGTTTGCGCCCAAGCATTTACCCGTTCGATTGCGTGGTGCCGACGGTCGCAAAGCCGAAGCGGTAACGGGCAGCTTAATGAACAAAGTGGATAAACGTTTAGGTACCGTGGAGCAACCCGCGCCCATGGCTTGCGAACCCAACCCAGAGTTTGGCAGTACGCCCACACTGGCAACCCTCACGGAAGTGGCCCTCGACCGCTTATCCCGTAACAACGAACGCGGGCTATTTTTGATGGTTGAGTCGGCATCCATCGATAAGCAAAGTCACGCTAGTAATCCCTGCGGCTCTATTGGTGAAATTGAGCAATTAGAAGAGGCTCTTGCGGTGGCGCTGACCTACGCCGAGTTGCACCCGAACACCCTGGTATTGGTGACCGCTGATCATGCGCAAGCTGCCCAAATCGTGCCCGAGCCAAGCCTGTTCGAGGATCTGCCTCTGCCCAGCTATACCCCGGGCAAAATTGCTCGTATAGAAACTCCAGAGGGCGGGCTTATGGCCATTAATTACGCCACTACGGTATTTCCCTCGGAAGAGCATACCGGCGCCAACGTTCCCCTATTTGGCAATGCAGAGGCACAGGATGTGATCAAACCCTTCATGCGCCAGCGGGAGGTTTATGAGGCAATGCGTCAGTATTTGGGCCTGTAGGGAACCGAAGGTTACGCCTTCAGGTTTTAACCTGGGGCGTCTAATGCCACGGTTACAACCGTGCTCCCCTAGCTACTAAAGATTGATCCAGCTGTTCAAGGCACGCAATCGAAAGGTGGTGCCTCCCCATTCCAGGACAACGCTGTCGCGAAGAATGGCTTTTACTCGAAAGCCGTTGTGCTGGCCGCCCACCTGAAGCCGCTGTCCGTTCAGCACAACACTCGATTCTCCGGCCGATGCCCAGTCGTGCTGGCGATACATCACGGTTGGGATCCGGTCTTTTTGCTGTTGCGACAGCGACTCGAGCAGTGGCGCGGGATATTCAGTCAACCGCTCCTCACCAATGGCTGCCTGAGCACGGCGCAACACCTCGTCGACATCAACCTCGGTATCAGCCACATCAGTTTTAGGTGGGTTGCCTGAGGGCCGTGCCGTAGAGACAGATGAATTGTCTTCAGGCAGCGGACGCTCTATGGCTTGCTGATCGTCAACCGTCATTGGAACGGCACTTGCAGTCGAGCGCGACGCATAGAGCGCCGATACCGAAGCACTCGCTGCCCCTGTACTTGGCACAGATCGCGATACATCAACGGTCCTCGGTGAGCTAGCGCCCTCATTCAACTCAGCCGATGCCGACGTCAACAAAGGCGACCCAGAGACTGGGGACGAGTCCGGCACTGCCGCTGGCACCTGCACCACTATGGGGGCAGAATCGGAACCCGAGCCAAGCCACAGAAATCCAACAAATCCTATTGATGCCGCAGTCACCCCCGCTAGCGACCATACCCAAGGCGGTGTTGAACGTGTGCTCACCACTGGATAGTGCTCTGTATCTAACGTGGGCACACTTGCCCCGCCAGGGGCCGGTTCTCTAGAGCGCCTCAAGGCCTCAAGGATCATCGACACCTTACAAACTCTCGCTGCTGCTGGCCGATGCGGTGGCACCCAAGAGCCGTCTTATTCGCTCCAAACTCTGAGCCAGCCCTCGGGTACGCCCCAGTCGCTCGTTGAGTCGGATATAGGTTTGCTCACCGACGACACCATCGGCTATCAGTTCCTCGCTACTCTGAAACAACATGACGCGCTGCTCAAGGATGCCATTGAACTTATCACTGCCCTCGTCGAGCAAAGTGACGGGTTGCCCGTCGAGGGCAGCGAAATCGGCGGCAACAGCCGTCACGACCGCGCCGGAGTCACCACGCCCTACGGGACCGCGCCATCCGTTAGGCACCTGCCACAAAAACTGATAGTCACCTCGCCAGGCGTTATTTAAAACATCCAGTGGTACCTG
>CBFHMA010000135.1:0-4552 GCA_965656775.1 Luminiphilus sp. | reverse complement strand
GTACATATTGGTGCAAGCACTCCGTCGCAATCGTATCTCAATATCGAGGCGATCCTGCATGCAGCTGAGGTGTCTGGCGCCGACGCTATTCATCCTGGTTACGGATTCCTCTCTGAAAATCAGGGTTTTGCCAGTGCCTGCAGGGCTCGTGGTTTTGCGTTCATTGGCCCGAATGAGCACGCGATTGATGTCATGGGTGATAAAGCCCGTGCCAAGCAGGTCATGCTTGCAGCGGTGGTGCCTTGTCTGCCCGGTTATCAGGGGGACAACCAATCCATTGAGCGATTAGTGCAAGAGGCAAAGCACCTGGGTGTGCCGCTCATGGTGAAGGCCGCGGCAGGTGGTGGCGGTCGGGGGATGCGCCTGGTCACTGACATAGCAGATGTGGTGAAAGCCATACCGTTGGCTCAGGGTGAAGCGCAAAATGCTTTTGGCTCCAGGGATCTTATTTTAGAGAGAGCACTGCTGAATCCGCGGCATGTCGAGATCCAGGTATTTGCTGACGAACAGGGAAACACCCTCTATCTAGGTGAGCGAGACTGTTCAATACAGCGTCGTCATCAAAAAGTCGTCGAGGAATCACCGTGCCCTGTGTTAACCCCAGAGCTCCGGTCTGCGATGGGTGAGGCGGCGGTAAATGCGGCGAAGGCTGTTGATTATGTCGGTGCTGGCACTGTTGAGTTCTTGCTCGACAGTGACGGTGCCTTTTACTTTCTTGAGATGAATACCCGTCTACAGGTTGAGCACCCGGTCACTGAGTTGGTCACAGGTTTAGATCTGGTCGAATGGCAGTTGCGCGTGGCGCGGGGTGAGCCTCTCCCCCTGCAGCAAGAATCTATTACTCTTAGTGGGCATGCCATCGAGGTGCGCTTGTATGCGGAGAATCCCACTCAGGGTTTTCTACCTGCAACGGGTCGGCTAGCGTGTTTTGATGTGCCCTCCCATGAAAGTGTGCGTGTTGATACGGGAGTGGAAACCGGTGATCGGATTTCACCTTTCTACGATGCCATGATGGCGAAGATTATTGGCTTTGGCGCTACGCGCGACGATGCCCGGCGCAGCCTCCAGCGTAGTCTCCAGTGCAGCACGGTATTCGGTGTCGACAGCAATCGTGATTTCCTTATTGATGTACTGAAGCAACCGCAATTCATCGCCGGACAGGCAACGACAGCATTTATCAATGACATTTACCCCGAGCAGGTCATGACACCGCTTATTGATCTGCCTTTGGCTCTGGGAGCCGCCGCGCTGTTGTATCGACATTATCAACGGCTGCACCAAGGGCAGGCCTTATCGGTGAGTCCAGAGTTATTAAACTGGTCTTCCTCGGGGTTTTTAACAACACGTATCTGCCTTGGGCACGAGCAGCCCCTCGCGCCTCTTTTAGCTGAGCCTCTGCGCGCGCTCTGTATTGACGGGGCTTTGCCCGTCAATGTGGGCACCGACTCTGAGGGAGGTTGCTACCGGCTTGAGCTGGGGGAAAAAGCCTACTGTGTAAATGTGATTGATGACGGAACTCAGTGCGCTTTTATCGATATTGACGGGCTGCGTCAGCCTGTTGGTTATCAGGTCTGTGGCGAAGGCGCTTTGCATATACGCACAGCTAACTTAACCACTCGGCTTCTGGATCGTGCACGACTTGCTGCATCTGTCGATGACACTGCGGCGGATGGTCATGTGTCTGCACCCATGCATGGTCAGTTAGTCTCAGTTGATGTGATGCTTGATCAAACCGTGCAGCAGGGACAGAGGCTAGCGGTACTCGAAGCGATGAAAATGCAGCATGAAATTGTTGCACCTGTTGCCGGTATCGTTAGCGAGATTGCTTCATCGGCAGGGACACAGGTGGCTGCCAGTGAGTGGTTAATGACGATTACACCCGATACGTCTAGTGCGTCTGGGGAAGATGGGTAGTGTTCGACTGACAGTGAATCGTCAGAAGAACTGGTTAACTTCGATACGATATTCGTTATAGCCGGTTGGGCCATCATCATTCGCCCGAAGCACGCGTAAGCGTGCCCAAAGACGCTCGTTGAGTTGCTGATCGATATCAATATTGATGACGTCACGATCGATAAAGCCCTTGCGCTCGTCCCTGTCGAATCGGCTTAGGCGAATACTAAGTCGGGTGCCTCGCCAAGGCATAAGTCGGTCGAGGGGGCCATGTAGTTGCAGCATCCAGCTTGTCTCATTAGCCGTCCAGTTGTACTGACCCATAGGGCGGGTGTAGCCAGCGGTGGGGAAGCCACGCCATGGGGCCACGAGATCCGCTTGATCTGCTATCTGTGAGTAGCCAATCCGGTAACTGAGCCCGCTGCCTAAATGCTCAAAGTCCATTCGTGCCGCGACGAGGTGACTATTGAGACTGTCTGGATCGGTGTAGCCCTTGGGTTGTGCATTGCTGACGTCTTGTCGCCCCGACGCGCCAGCAATTGAACCCGCTTGGTCATCCTGTTGAACCATGTACTTGAGGGCGGGCTTCCATCGCCAACGTGTCGAAATGTCTATGTTACCTTTGAGCTCGAACGCAGCCTGATGAAACAAATCGGGGGCTTGAAGGTAGTCTAAATGACCAGAGAAGTCGCCGAGACGTTGTTCGACGCCCGCCATGATGAGTGGGTTGTCCACATCTAACCCCGCGGCCTCAAGTCGCTGGTAGCTCAGACCATAATGTGCAGCCGCATCATCTTGATTCGACCAAAGATCGCCTTCGGCATTTCCAACAGTAATCAGATCATGCCCATTGGCGTGTCCCCGTGCTTTTGTTTGATAGAAATAAGCCGCGCGCAAAGCTGTCCTGCCACTGACCTTGTAGTGCATCCCGATACCATCAAATGTATTCGGAATCATCTTGGTGTCGTTCGATGCAGTAAATGTCGACTCATAGAGTTGTCGACCAAGGGTCAGTGAAAGGGCGGAGCCCTGGTAGTGAAGATTGGCCTGACCAATCACGCCGTAAGCGCTCTCGCCGGTTCCCCGTGAGATGACATCACGACCGGCTTTTAAGACGCCATAGTCGTGCTCGTCGACGCGTAGGTAGGGGTTACTCGTTGTATAGACACCGACATCGATACCGAATCCGTTTAATCGACCCGAGCGCAGAATGACACTGCCGCCTAACCCGCCGATTTGATGATTTTGTTGTGTGCTGTCGGCTTCGTGCCATCGCCAGACAAAGGTATTACTCCGCAGCCGGCCAACGACATGGCTTGCACCCAGAAGCTCAGACCATGATGTGACTGACTCAGGTTGTTCGTGGTAGGTCACGGTCATATTGCGGTTGAGTGTCGGTCCATCCCGCGCAGCCAGCGCGTTTGCTGCATTGCCTATGAATCCGACGATCATCATCGTGAGACCACGGATCAAACAGTGGCGAAGGTAGGTAGTCCCGGGCTTTCGCCACAAAAAGTTCAGGATGCAGTTAAATTGAGTGGGCATGTTGGCATCGAGCGCTGTGAGTGGAGTCCCTTAACTGGAGTGCAGGATCATAATCGGCGATTGAGCTCGTCGTCGGTTGGCTTCGCCAGCGTTAGTGGGTCGCATTTGTCACGCCAAACCACACCATGTGTTTCCATTGGCGGCGGATTCTTAGCGCAGTGACAGGCTAAGCCAATCGGGGATGCCGCCGATGAACACGATATAGTAATATAAATATTCCTAAAAGCGCTAAGGCATTGCCGAAGGACCTAGCGGGGACAATGATGATGATACAAAGTGACCAGGCACTGCGAGTTAGTGGTTTGAATGGGCTGCTATGGGCCCTCTTGTTAGTGTGCTCGATGACGGTGAGTATTGGGGAGGCTGCGACGCCCCCCGATACCGATACACGCGGTGGTGTGGTGTTTCATCTAGACACTGACGCCAACATGAATCGAGCACTGCGACAGGTAGCCCGTCAGGTTGACCACATGCCAAATGTGGAGGTTCGCGTTGTGTTAATCGCTAGCGGCGTGAACGCTGCTATTGAAGGTGCTGTAGATGCTAATGGTGGCTTGTATAGCGCTCAAATTGAGCAATTGTTGGCGGCGGGCGTGAGACTTTTTGCCTGCGAAACCACTATGCTGGCTTACAATATTTCCAACGACGATTTGGCTTTCGGCATTGAAACCGTACCCTCGGGTATTGTTGAACTCACCCGCCTGCAGCTTGTCGACCAATACGCCTATCAAAAACTCTAGGTTCTGTTGAATGGGTTTCGCTCTGCGTCTCTTTGTTAATTCATGGCTTATCTTAGCCTGCGGGGCAGCTGCTGCTGAACCAGTCTTGGTGTATGTGTATCAAGATAGTTGCGGAGCCTGTCGTAAGTTCGATGCAGAGGTTGCCTCGATCTACCCCAAGACACGAGAAGGCCAACGACTGCCTATCACCAAGGTGAGCCTCGATGACTGGCGAGCGGGTAAGCACCCTTTTCAGGGCTGTAGTCGTGCTGCGGTCGTGGGCACGCCCACCTTTCTTCTTATACAAAATTGCACCGAAACTGATCGCATTACCGGCTATTCATCCGATGAATTGTTTTGGTTAGCGGTTACAAGAATGCACAACTCGTTGGGTG
>CBFHMA010000134.1:0-4662 GCA_965656775.1 Luminiphilus sp. | reverse complement strand
TTGGGACCATTAATGTTTAAAACGGATACTCGTGCCCTAATACCTCGGTCACCGATAATGGGTCTAATTGGCGATGCCTTCGAACCCTGGTGGCAGGGGGGGGCACCTAGTCATATTGTCGATGTGTGTTGTGGTGGTGGCAGTTTGGGACTGTTAGCCGCTTGGACATTTCCCGATACCCAGATATCACTGCTCGATATTGACCCTGCAGCCCTCGCCTTGGCCGAAGAGAATCGCCAATTGCATCAACTCGATAATGTTTCTCTACGGTTAGGTGATCTTTTGGCGCCGTTACAGGGGCAAAAGGCCGATATCATCCTTGCCAACCCGCCCTATGTGGATGCCACCGACATGGCCAGCTTGCCCGCTGAGTATCATCACGAGCCACGTCTAGCATTGGCTGCTGGAGACGACGGTTTGGACTTGGTCCATCGGTTGTTAGTGCAGGCTGCCGATATCCTGACTCCCAATGGCCTGCTGATATTAGAGGTTGGCAACAGTTGGCCAGCACTAGAGCAGGCCTATCCCGATCAGGTGTTCATATGGTTAAGCCCCGAGGTAGGTGGCCATGGTCTGTGTGTTTTGTATGGCAGCGACCTCATTGCCATGAAACATCGGGCAGAAACGTGGGTACAGCAGCTATAATGGCGGCGGGAGGAGTTCCGTATGTCCGGTAACACGTTTGGAAAACTGTTCACTGTCACCACCTTTGGTGAGAGCCATGGGCCCGCATTGGGTGCCGTCGTTGACGGCTGTCCCCCAGGCCTGCCTCTGAGCAGTGAAGATTTACAGCGGGATCTTGATCGACGCAAACCAGGACAGTCCCGCTATACCACCCAGCGGCGAGAGAGTGATGAGGTCGAAATCTTGTCGGGTGTCTTTGAAGGCCTTACCACGGGAACATCGATAGGGCTGCTCATTCGCAATACCGATCAACGCTCCAAAGACTACAGCAATATTAAAGATCTGTTTCGACCCGCCCATGCGGATTACAGTTACCAGCAAAAATACGGGATCCGAGATTACCGCGGCGGTGGTCGATCCTCTGCCCGCGAAACCGCTATGCGCGTGGCGGCGGGTGCCATCGCAAAGAAATGGTTGGCCCATCGTTTCGGTATTGTTGTTCGGGGCTGCTTGAGCCAATTAGGCCCCCATCGGGCGCAACAGCTCGATTGGGACGCTGTCGAGCACAATCCATTTTTCTGCGGCGATCAACAATTGGTGCCTACCCTCGAAACCTACATGCAGGCGTTGAATAAACGGGGTGACTCTATTGGTGCCCGTATCGATATTTATGCCGAGGGCGTGCCAGCGGGCTGGGGAGAACCTGTGTTCGATCGTTTAGACGCCGACCTTGCCCACGCTTTGATGGGTATCAACGCCGTTAAGGGCGTAGAGATAGGCGCGGGTTTTGCTGCCGTTGAACAAACGGGTTCTGAGCACCGTGACCTGATGACCCCTGAGGGCTTCTTATCGAATAACGCCGGCGGTGTGTTAGGTGGTATTTCCAGTGGTCAGACTGTGCGCGCCAGCATCGCCCTAAAACCCACCTCGAGTATTCGCATCCCAGGCCAGAGCGTCGATGCCGATGGTATGGCTGCGGAAGTGGTCACAACTGGCCGTCATGATCCTTGTGTTGGTATTCGCGCCGTCCCTATCGCTGAGGCGATGGTAGCACTCGTGCTTATCGACCATGCGTTGCGTCATCGTGGTCAAAATGCCGATGTTGAACCAAGGACTCCTGCCATTCCAGCAGGTAACCCGTAGCAGGATGGTATCCCGTTCAGCGCGCCGCCGATGGCGTACTTTAATTTTAGGGGTGGTGGCATTCGGCGCCTTGTTTTGGGGTGCAATCGACGTGGTCGGCGTACCACCAGAAAACCTTTACAGTCTTCTGGGCCAGGTCATTGTGGGCGTTGTTGTGGTGGTCATACTGGCATTAATGCCCGCTGCTCTTATCGTTTGGTGGCGTGAGCGGCGCCGCCATTAGTTAGCTAGGGTCGTCCAAGTCAATATCTAGACCCATGGCATCACCAATGGCAAACAGTCGATCGGCCCAGTGCTCCCGTGGTAACGCGGTTGGCGCAAAGGCCTTGAGTGTTGCTCGAAACAGGGGTTCGCCGGTGAACGCTGCGTTATCGAGAGCCGTGTCCATCGACACAACACTGATACCCGCCCGTGCCAGGGCACCCGATATTTCATGCACAATGCCGACACGATCGGGACCCACGACGGCCAATGTAATGTTTGCCGACTGTGTGGCGGGAGCACCCCCTGCAGGTGTGACATGAGCGCTCCAGGTGCCCGCGGGAAGTTCTTGTAGTGCTGCTTCAAGAGCCGAAGCACTACCCGCTAGCTCAATGAGAATAATGCCGGCGAACTTGCCCTCGAGCTGGCTGACCCGGCTTTCCAGCCAGTTACCACCGTGATGGCTGATGGCGGCCGCCAGCTGTTCTACAATGCCGGTGCGATCATCGCCGATAAATGTAATTACGTAACGTGGCATTGGGATGTCTCCTATCGTTATTGTGGGCGCTATAATAACGGCTTGTGTTATCCGTTGTTGAATACACCCCGATTTTTACCAGGAGAATGTGCATGTTATTAACTCGCTCTTTACTGATATGTGTGGGTGCCCTGCTATTCGCGCCATTGGCACTTGCTCAGTTTGATTGGCCAACCGCCCTTGAGGGTGACCACCGAGAGGCTGGTAACGCGGCTCGTAACAGTGAGCGCCACCCCCGAGAGACCCTCGAGTTTTTTGGCTTAGAACCGGGTATGACAGTGCTAGAAGTGTCACCGGGTGGTGGCTGGTACACCGAAGTCTTGGCTCCGCTCATGATGAATAACGGCAGCCTTATCGCCGCGCACTATGATCCTAATGGCGGCGCTTACTCACGACGTTCTCTGGGGGGCTTTCTGCAAAAATTGAGCGCTAACCACGATGTTTATCATCAGGTGCGGGTGAGTTATCTACAGCCACCGATGAGCATGATGCCGGCACCGGCGGGCAGCGTCGATCTAGCCGTGGCCTTTCGAAATGTGCACTCATGGATGCGCATGAATCAGGTGGAGACATTTTTTGCGGCGATTTACGATGTGCTCAAGCCCGGTGGCGTGCTGGGTATCGTCCAGCATCGAGGCGAGCCAGGTACCGATGTTGAAACGATGAAAAAAACCGCTTACGTCACAGAAGAGCAGGTGGTTGAATTTGCGGAACTTGCGGGATTTGAGCTTGATAGCCGCAGCGAGATCAACGCCAATCCTCGAGATACCAAAGACTATCCCGGCGGTGTTTGGACGCTACCACCCGTGCTGCGTGAGGGCGATAAGGATCGCGCGAAGTACGTAACTATTGGCGAAAGTGATCGCATGACCTTGCGTTTTAGAAAGCCAATAGAGTGATCTAGTCTGTGATGGGTGATCCGGTGGATAAGGTGATCAGCGAGCGTGTTGATGCAATTGGATTGAAATGTCCAGAGCCGGTCATGTTGTTACATGCGGCGATACGCCGAAATTCCCCCGGATCTACCATCATGTTGTTGGCCACAGATCCATCTACTGAACGGGATGTGGCCAACTTTTGCCGGTTCCTTGGGCATGAGCTGGTATCCACCGAGCACACTGAGGACCGCTTTCGCTACATCATACGAAAGGCGGCATAGAGACCATGGCTGGCTGTGAAACCCCTGAATGGCTCAGCGCCCACGACTTGCAACGTCTATTTGACGCCGCCTTTAGAGCGTCTCACAACGTTTGTTTGAGAGGTGGGGCTACCGAGCCATTATATGAGCCTGCCACAGCCACAGGGCCTGCTGTTATCCATTTTCGTGCCGATTACCCCCGCAGTGCGCTGCATGAAGTAGCGCACTGGTGCCATGCAGGTCACCGCCGTAGAAAGTTAGTCGACTATGGTTATTGGTACAGCCCAGACGATCGTAACGCCCTAGAACAGGCGGCATTTTTCGCCGTCGAAGCACGGCCTCAGGCATTGGAATCGCTATTTTGCTCGGCGCTTGGGCTGTCCTTTGAAGCCAGTATCGATAACTTGTCGCTACCGGTGGCGCCATCGGTGCGTTCTGGCTTCGAGCAACGTATTCGGCAGGCTACTGCCCGCTACAGATACGAAGGTTTACCTGCACGCGCGGCTGCGTTTTGTGGGGCTCTGCAAAACTACGCTCGCCGTTTGCAATAGGTCTGCCGGGTCGATGCCGTGCTAAACTTCGTCTGCGACAGTAACATCTTGGTAACGCCAAGCTTGCGGGCCATCGCGCGCAACATCGTGCAGGTGCCGGGTAGGAATATTACTCGCGATCATCTTCACGATTGTGATGTCTTATTGGTGCGCTCGATTACCCGTGTCGACGCCGATTTACTGAAGAATACCCCGGTCCGTTTTGTCGGAACTGCCACGGCAGGCACCGATCACATCGATGGTCTGGCGCTCAAAGAACAGGGTATTGAGGTTGCGGCAGCGCCGGGTGCTAACGCCAATGCGGTCGCTGAATATGTCATGACGGCTATTACCGCTGCAGATCGATTACCCGACATTATGGCCGGCATGTCTGTAGGGGTTGTCGGCTACGGCGCAGTGGGTCAGCGTGTTACCACATTGCTACTGGCATTGGGGGCACGACCCATGGTTTGGGATCCGTGGCAGGT
>CBFHMA010000133.1:0-4806 GCA_965656775.1 Luminiphilus sp. | reverse complement strand
CTCAAGCATTATTTACTCCACGGTGGTACCACAAACGGACTAGCGAACGCGATCGCCAATGGCGTTATCTGTTGGTTTCTCATCAAACATAAGGGTGACGTCACTTGGTGGGGCCACAACAATTTTGGTGGCGACCTACTGGTCACCGCGTTCATTTTGCCCTTCATCGTCACGCTCATCGTCATCCCGCTACAGCGCGCCAAACGCCGCAAAGGAAAGCTCTCCTCCCCCGATATCAATGCTCTTCCAAGCTACCTCAGATTGGCATTGCAGATGCCAAAGAACCTCTGGGCTAGAGCGAGTCTTTTCGGGCTTATTGGTACTGTAGCCATCGCCGCACCGACACTACTTGCACTTTTTGTTGCAGGTATAAATACGTTCACACCCACGCAGTACGCGATCTTCAAAGGCTTATGGGCGGGGTTATTGGCAGCAGTATTAGTCTGCCCCATGATTACCCTGGCGCTGGTCGATGAGCTTGAACAGGAGCTCGCTTCCGAATGAAATACCCACATCTAGCCAGCCCAGAACAGATAGGCCAGCTAACGCTACCCAACCGATTCATTATGACGGCCATGGGTTCAAACTACGCGGAAACAGATGGACGCTGTGGTGAACGCCTCAAAGCCTATTACGAGGAGCGCGCGCGCGGCGGTGCCGGGCTTATCATTTTAGAAACCTCCTCTATTGCCTGGCCCGCTGCCTGCTCCATGCCCAATATGGTGGGCCTGTCCCACGATGATTTTTTACCTGATTTACAGGATTTAGTTTCTCGGGTACACAAACACGGCAGCCGCATCGCGGCCCAGCTCAACCATAGCGGCAAAGTCTCACAGGAAGATGTGGCCGCTGGGCGTTCCCTGATGGTGCCATCGCTACCGCCCAAGGCGGGTAGCGGCATGTTCAAACTACTCACCCAAGGTGAGATTCGTCACTTCATCAAAATGGCGGGCCCCGACGGCAAGGGCGCTCGCTATCAGGTCGTTAGCGAAGACGATATTGCTGACATTGTGACTGGCTTTGTCGACGCCGCCGAGCGCTGCCAGCGCGCGGGTTTCGACGCGGTAGAGGTCCATGGGGGACACGGGTATCTGCTAGCGGGCTTCCTTTCCCCCGCCTCTAATCAACGTGACGATCGCTACGGTGGCTCTCTCGAGAACCGTGCTCGCTTTTTGATCGAGGTCATAACCGCCATTAAGCAGCGTTGCGGTAGTGATTACCCTGTATTGGTACGTCTTGACGCCATGGAGTACCGAATTGATGGCGGTATTCGACCAGACGACTTTATGGCGGTTGCCAAACTTGCGGAGCGTGCCGGCGCCGATGCTATCGATGTCAGTGCCTACGGCAATACCAGCATAGGCATTGCCTTTACCGAAGCACCTTTGGTGCATCAGCCCGATGGCTATTTAGCCTTCGCCCGCGCTGCCAAAAGCGCCGTATCAATCCCGATTATGGCGGTCGGTCGCATAGAGCTCGACAGTGCTGAATCGGCCATCGCTAACGGCGATTACGATTTCGTGGGACTCGGCCGAAAGATCCTAGCGGACCCTGCTTTACCCTTAAAAGTTATGCACAGTGTCACCGATCAAATTCGCCCCTGCATCTACTGCTACATTTGTGTAAGCCAAATCTTCATTAACCAGCCAATGATGTGTGCGGTTAATGCCGATATGGGGCATGAGCATTCGGGGTTAATAGCCAGCGATAAAAAAGCCGCCAAGCAACGCCATGTTGTTGTTGTCGGTGGTGGTCCCGGCGGCATGGAAGCCGCAAGACGGCTGGCTCTCGCTGGGCATCGGGTAACACTCGTTGAAAAAGCACCAGACCTCGGGGGAACAGCCCGTATCGCCGCCCTTGCCTACGAGCCCAATGGCCGATTAGTCGATTGGCTATCGTCGGAACTCAAACGGCTAGGCGTCACCGTACAACTAAAGACTCAGGCTTCCGTGACCAACCTCACTCAGCTGCGGCCCGACCACGTCATTGTGGCCACCGGCGCCCGCCGTGAAGCCCCTGAGATACCGGGCAAACACCAGCGTCATGTATTTGACGGTGAGCAGATGCGCAGCCTGTTACTGGGCGGTAAAACCGACGCCATCACCAAGCTTAACCCGCTCGAGCGGGCGATGGTGATCATAGGGCAAGCTGTAGGGGCCACCCGCTCGATAGGGTTGGTGCGATGGTTCAGCCGCCTGTGGATGCCGGTGGGGCAGCGGGTCGTGATTGTCGGAGGCGGACTCGTAGGCATTGAGTTGGCCGAATTCCTGGTGGAGCGCGGCCGCCTAGTAACTGTATTGGACCCCGATGAAAAACTGGCGCCTGAACTCAGTATTGTGCGGCGGGCTCGAGTGCTGCATGAACTCAAAGACCATGGCTGTGTCATGTTATCGAATGTCAGCAATATTGCCTGTGAGCGTCATCGGGTCACTTACGATCACAATGGTGAACAACACAGCATTGCAGCCGATAGTGTCATTCTTGCATTGGGTGCCATGGGAGACACCCGAGTAGCCGATAGTTTAAGCGCCGCTGGACTTTCTGTGAGCGTTGTCGGCGACTGTGGTCGCGTCGGCTACATTGACGGAGCCATTCATTCTGCCCGGGAAGTCACAGAACAACTCCTATCGCACTGGCAACACGATGGTAACGTCATCGACCAACAGGTCAGCGCCCAACTTGCGGAAATAGCCTAACAGACAGTCAACGAGGTCGTCTCGCAGGGACGACGCGTTACTCGGTTAACTGTGCCGCCTGCTTAGCCAAGTGCAGGAACACGGGCACTTCACCACCGCCGTCTACCGCAAGTGCGGCCCCTGATATGTAGCTTGCCCGCTCAGAGCACAGCATGAGTGTGGCGTTGGCAATATCGCTGGGGGTGGCCATACGCTTTAATGGCAGCATATTCGCCACCTGTCGAAAGCCCTCCTCGCCGCCATAATGCTCAACACCGGCTTCGTTATGGACAAGCCCTACGATCAAGGCATTAACACGAATATTGGGCCCCCACTCCATAGCCAAAGACTGGGTGGCACTGAGCAATCCGGCCTTGGCTGCGCCGTAGGCGGTGGTGCCGGGCGAAGGTCTTGCACCGCTGACACTGGCAATGTTGACGATACGCCCAGGCATCGGGTTTGCACTGAGGGCCCTATGAGCTTGCTGTGACAGAACCAAAGGCGCTAACAGATTCAGCGCAATGATCTTCTCGGTGAGCCTAGCTGATGCAGTGGCAGCATCAATAGGCGGACTTCCGCCTGCGTTGTTGACCAAGATATCAATGCCGCCCCACTCGGCTAAAGCTCTATCAATCACCGATTGGCTTTCATCCGCATCACGCAAATCAGCACTGATAAAACAAGCTTCGTGCCCTGCAGCCACGATGGGTTGCTCCGGATGACGGCGGCCGCAGGCCAATACCCGTGCGCCAGCCTCTAGGAAAGCCTCGCAAATGGCGCGACCAATATGGCCCGCACCACCGGTTACGATGACTCGCTGTCCTTCAAACTCCAGCATTTCGCAAGCTCCTTACGTTACAACCAGCGGAACTAAACATAGGGGGGCGTGATGGTGGACGTATTATCAACCGCAATGGCCGCACCGTTGATGTGCCGCGAGTCATCACTGGCCAAAAACACGACCACGTCGGCAATGGCCTCTGGGTGAGCGGTAAAGCCTGCCGCTGTGGCGCGTTGTTCATCTGACATGGTCGGCGGCTCACCGGGAATACTCATAACCATGGGGGTAATAATGCCGTCGGGATGTACTGAGTTGCAGCGCACACCGTAACCCTGTTTACGAGCGTACACCGCCGCATTCATGGTGAGACTACGAACTGCGGCCTTTGAAGCGGTGTAGGCGCAAAATTGCGGGTGACCGGTCATGGCTGATGACGACGATATGTTGACGATAGACCCACCGGAGGCCGCCATTAGCCCCAGCAGGTGCTTATGGCTCAGAAATACCGACTGACAGTTCACAGCCATAACGCGGTTGAAGTCCTCAAGTGTCTCGCTTTCCACGTTATAGGCACGCAAGATCGCGGCGTTATTGACCAGCACATGCAGGCCTCCAAATCGCTCGATGAGCCATGCTTTTAAAGCCAACCAATCGGCTTCACGGCTGACATCCTGCTGAAAAAACTGGCAACCAGTGGCCGCAGCCAACGCTGCACCCCGCTCCTCATCCAAATCGGTGATGACAACCCGGGCACCCAAAGCGGTAAGCTTCTGGGCTATGGCTTGCCCTAGGCCACCACAACCGCCGGTCACCACGGCTACTTTTTCATTGAGATCCTGTTGCTGGCTCATACGTTATCCCCCATGTACCCTCGCCGGCCGGTACTTTTTAGTTAACCTAGTTAACGCTATTTTTTCGGAGCGATCATCATGACCACAACCGTTGTCAAACACCCTTCAGAACTGCTTGAGATGGTGGGCACGCAGCTCGGCCCAAGCACCCCTCTTACGATCACCCAAGAGCGTATCAACCAGTTTGCGGATGCCACCGGCGATCACCAGTGGATCCATGTTGACCCGGTGAAAGCGGCCGAGGGACCTTTTGGCAAAACCATTGCCCACGGCTACTTAACCTTATCGCTTGCCAACTGCTTTCTGCCCGAATTACTAAACGTCGAGCAAGTGTCCATGGGTGTAAATTACGGCGCCGAGAAAATTCGCTTTCCGTCAACCGTTCCCGTGGATTCAACCATTGTCGCCGCCGGCGAGATTGTTAGCGCCGAGGACAACAAGGGCGGTGTAAAAGTCGTCATTCGTATCACCATCAGCGTCGAAGGCGCCGAGCGCCCGG
>CBFHMA010000132.1:0-4822 GCA_965656775.1 Luminiphilus sp. | reverse complement strand
TGGGCTCTCCCCTTTCATTCCAGGCCGCTATGGCCCGCAACCCTCTGGGATGCCTACCGAGACGATGGGTAATCCAATCGAGCCACAGGCTCAAGGCCCGAGGATCGCTGTCGGTTTTAGTGCTATTAGCGTGCGTCATTGCCCCAGTTTAACACGACCGTCGGTTTGACCGACTTATGTCCAAGGCGTAAAGTTAGCGGCGTTGGGTGCCTACCGGTCTATTGATCTGGGTAGGTTAAAAGGGAAGTCTGGTGCGTCTACAACAAAGCCAGCGCTGCCCCCGCAACGGTAACAGTGGGTTAACACTTACAACCCGCTGAAGCCCGATACCTGCCCAGCATAACGATAACCGCGGAGCGGAGGGCTCTGTCAGGTGCGAAACTCCCTTAATGGGAGATCCCCGCCTGCGTCATTGTGACGATCCTTCCTCCCGCCTCCCTACTGGAGCGCAGGATGAGCAACAGCAGTAACGTGAACAACCGACTATCGATCTATCATTTAACCACCTATAGCGGGTGGCTACTTGGGCTTTTTCTACCATGGCAGGTCTTAGCTGGCAGCAACAGCGCACCTACTGAACAACAAGAAGAGATTATTATCGTCGCATCGCGTGTTGCCACCCCCTTGGCAGACACCGGGCTATCGGTAAGCACGCTGTCTGCGGATGACATCGAGCTTTTTGGTTACAACGATTTAGCTCCGCTGCTCGATCTTCAGCCCGGGGTTAGCGTCAGCCAAGATGGCGGTCTGGGCAAAGCCGCTGCGGTTCGAATCCGTGGCGAGGACGGGTTTCGCACACGTATCCTGCTCGATGGTATCGATATCGCCGATCCTTCCTCCCCACAAGTCAGCCCACGGGTCGAACAATTGCTCAGTGCAGGCCTGCAGCGCATCGAAATTCTGCGTGGTCCACAGGGTCTGCTCTACGGCGCCGATGCAGGGGGAGTGATTGCTATTAGCACCCTGCAGCCCCAAGACGATTTGAACGGTAGGCTGGGTTTGGAAACGGGCGCCAATGGCTTTTTCCGTGTGAACACTCAAATAGCAGGTGGTAGCGAGCAACTGCGGGGTAGTTTGAGCGTGGCCGACTTGGACACCGATGGTTTCAATGCGCGAGCCGATGATCAAACGCTATCGGACCGCGACGGATACCGAAACCAAACCCTTCATGCTACCGCCACCGCCACCCTGAGCCCCTTCTGGCAAGTAGGGGCAAGCGTCCATAGCGTGGAAGGCAACAATGACTATGACAACTGTTTTGATGCAATTACCTTCGCCACTTTGAATGCGTGTAACGATGACTATTCCCAGAGAGCTTGGCGAACCTGGGCACGCTGGGAAGGTGATTCCTTAGTCTCCGAAGTCAGCGTTGCCGATAGTCGCATCGACCGCACGTTATTTAGCGCAGGAACCCCTACCTTCGACACCCAAGGAGAACAGCGGGAATTATCTTGGCTAGGTAGCGCAGCGATTGGTAATGGCCAATTCATACTGGGCATCGATCTGTTAGAGCAAGCGTTTACTGACGGCGGCGAGCGCAAACAACGGGACAACCAAGGCGTTTACGGTGAGTACCGGAGAGACATTTTCAGGGGTAACCTGAGTATGGGTGTACGCCACGATGATAACGACGATTTTGGCCGACACACGTCTTGGCGTTTAAGTACCCTTCAGCCAATCACCACCGAGGTACTCCCCACGGTTTTACATGCTGCTATTGGCACGGGGTTTCGCGCACCCAGTCCCTACGAAATCGCCTATAACGCCGGGCCCTTCGCGAGTGCTCCTGCTACCGATCGAGCGCTTCAGGAAGAAACTAGTCGCGGTTGGGAGATAGGCCTGCGACTTGGTGGAGATAACCACTGGACGCGTCTCACCTGGTTCGATCAACGCATCGACAATGCCATTGACTTCGATTTGGCAGGCTTTTCGGGCTATGTCCAGCAACAAGGCGCATCAATTTCAGAAGGCCTAGAGTTTGAGGCTCAATCACAACTCGGTACCGGGTTACGCCTTGCGGCCAATGCCACCTGGAATAAAACGGAGAACTCCAACGGCAATCGACGTGCCTATCGGCCTCGTCTGAGCGGTGCCGCCTCACTCCAGTGGCAGCAAGACAGCTGGCAATCGGCGATAACCGCCCGTTTCAGCCGCGATAACGTCGATAACGCAGGGCTAGCCATGGATGACTATGTGGTTGTGGATTGGTCTCTTCGGCGAGCCCTTACCCGTGCTTTAACAGCCACCCTACGCTTGGAGAATGCCCTCGACCGAGACTATCAACAAATTCGGAACTTCAATACCAGCGGCCGGCTTTGGTACCTGGGCCTACAGTACAAACTGTAAAAGTGGGCTGGGCGCCCGCGATACGCAATACTGCACCTTATTCACAATTCTTTACGGAGTAATCGGCCCCATGACGACGGATACAGCACGTGATCAAAAGCACCAACGAGCCATGGCAAAGCAAAAGTCCGCGGTCGATGCGGGTATTGCCGCCGCCACTGAAGAGCGTGGTGTCGCCGTGTTACTCACCGGTGATGGCAAGGGCAAAACCAGTTCTGCTTTTGGCATGGTGTTACGCGCACTCGGTTATGGCCAACAGGTTGCTGTCATTCAATTCATTAAAGGGGTGCAACTCTCGGGCGAGGAAATGTATCTGCGTGACCAGTGCCCCCAGGTACGCTTTTACCAAATGGGCACAGGCTTTACTTGGGATACCCAAGATCGACAGGCTGATATTGCCGCCGCACAAACCACCTGGGAGGTCGCCCGGGAAGCGCTGCAGGATGAATCGATCGACCTAGTCGTCCTCGACGAAATCACCTATATGCTAGCGTTCGACTATTTACCCGAAGCGGAGGTGCTCGCTGCCATCGAAGAGCGTCCCAACCAGCAAAGTGTTGTCGTGACCGGACGGGGTGGTGGCTCGGCACTAAGAGACATCATGGATACTGTCTCAGAGGTCAAAGAGATTAAACACGCCTATCGTGCGGGTGTTGGCGCTAGGCGCGGTGTTGATTACTAGGGTGGCTGTGGCACCAGACGACCGCAGCGCTCTGGCTGGCGCCATCGCACTACCTTGGTTTCTAGCTTATAAGTTTACCAATTCCCTGTTTTTAGGGCTGTCCATAGGGTCGGTGTTTGCCCTCTACAGCCCACTGCCACCATCGGTATTCTCAGCGGGGGGAATTGGCTTGGCACTAGCAACGCTTGTTATCGCAACCCAGTACCACCGACTCTTCAACCTACTTTGGTTTTTCAGGCTGTCACTGCTGGTGGAACTGGTAGTACTGGCGGGCGTTATCGCTGTACTGCTGTACCCGGTCGACCAGCCCTTGGCGCTATTTATCTACATGGGCTATCAAATCACCTTCGCCCTCGGTAGTTATCTGGTGCGCTGCGAGACGCTACTGATCACCGAAGAGCGCCGTTTAGCTCAGCTTGATATCAGCAAGCAAGCCGGCTATCTGGGAGGCATGGGCCTGTCTTGGGTGCTCTACACACTCTTTGAACAACACTGGGGAATAGCAGCGAATATAGATCAGGTAGTGGCCCTGCATTGGCCACTGTTATTCGTTGAAATAGCGACGGTGATACTTTTGCTGTTAGCGTTTTTACCCGCTCTGTATCGGCAGCCAACTCAGCTTGGTAACCCATAGCTTGGCACCTCGACAGCAAGGCGCCCCGCCAGCCATTGCTGCCGCTTAATCGAGTAGATCGGGCTGCTCATTTACGATTACGTCGAACAAGGGCTGCCCACTAAACCAACCGGCAAAATGTGTGCCGATCTCCGAACACGCGTGGCGCGCCACATCGTCGGGAATAGGCTTAGGCTTACCGGCGGCCTCAGCTAACAATTGTGCTTGGCAGCTGCGCTCCATGGTGACATACCACCACACGGCCTCTTCCACAGAGTGTCCCACGGTCAGATGACCGTGATTCTGCAGGATGATGGCTTTTTGTTGGCCTAGCGTTTTGGCTAAGGCCTCCCCCTCGGACATATCAAGCACTACTCCGCTGTAGCTATCCAGCAAGGCATGATCTTCAAAAAACGCACAGGCATCTTGGGTCAAAGGGTCGAGCCTGCGACCTAACGTGGACCACGTTTTACCATACAGAGAATGGGCATGGGCGGCGGCAATGACTTCAGGTCGCGCTGCATGTATGTGGCCGTGAATCGTAAATGCAGCACCATTGAGAAGCCCCTCGCCTTCAACGATATCCCCGTCATGATTCACACGAATCAGGTCAGAGACACACACTCTTTTAAAAGAGCGCCCCATGGGGTTTACCCAAAACGTCTCAGGCTCCAGGGGATCGCGCACAGTGATGTGACCTGCAACACCCTCATCAAAGCCGAAGCGTCCAAAAATACGCAGTGCAGCGGCCAGTCGCTGCTTCCGGAAAAGCTGCTCCTGCTCAAGGCTGCGCCCAGTATTCAATAGATCGCCCATGCCCTCTGGGGCATTCATGACCAATGGATTAGTAGCCTGATTCATAGCGAGGACTCCTCTTAGGTAGACGATGGGCAGGCATCTTCCTCATTGTACCTGCGATTAAAGTCGGCGGCTGCTAGGGGCAATGCAGCGTCATCGGGCAAGCCGGTACCGGTTTTAAGACAGTGATCGACATAAGCTGCGAGCACCTGTCCATGGCGAGTGGATACCTCTTCAGGACGCAACGGGTCGCCACATTCGCGACAGGTCAGCACTGGCTCTGTGGGCTTACCACAGCGGCTATGCCAATAAATAAGTGGCTGCCCTGCATCATCTGAAAGCCACTGATCACCCCAATGACTGAGACTCACTAACACAGGATA
>CBFHMA010000131.1:0-4863 GCA_965656775.1 Luminiphilus sp. | reverse complement strand
CTTCACCGACAGTGAAATTACCGACGTGCCCAGCGACGAGAGTGGTCTCTCGGAAGCTTGGCTGGGTAACCAAGCACCGCTAGTCAGTGAAGTCACGGCCAACATCGGCCTGCAGTTCCGAGCTCCCATGGGCGGCAACCGGGAAATATTCGCCCGCGCCGATTACCAATACCTGGGTGAAACCTGGTGGGAACCCGATAACTACTCATCACGTAGCCCTGTGAACCTACTTGACCTGCGGGCGGGCATCGAAGATGTCGACAACTGGGGTGTCACACTGTGGGTGCGCAACGCTACCGACGAAGAGTGGAACACCGAGTTCTCGCCCAACGCCAACCGATCTCTCAACTTCCTGTGGCGCGCCCAACCCGTGCGCTACGGTATTGAGCTGACCAAGTGGTTCTAACCTCAACCTGCACTTATTGAACGGAGATTGCTATGAACGCTGTTGCGCAAGTGAAATCGACTCTGCACCACAACGCCTATGTGTGCAAAGACCTTGAGGCAGTGCGCCATTTCTATGAGGACATTATTGGCTATAAGTTGGTGGCCACCTGGGCCGAGCGTACCGATTTGTTTGGCAAAGTGCGTACTTATGCCCACTGCTTTTTTGATATCGGCGATGGCTCTTGCCTAGCCTTCTTTCAATTCGCCGATCAGGACGACGCCGAGGAATTCGGCCCCGAGCTGCCCCGCTCGGGTTTCCGGCACTTAGCGATGAAAGTCGATCAGGAGACCCAAGACGGTATCAAAGACCGTCTTGAGGCCGCCGGCTATTTTGAGAGCGGCGAAGCCTACCCACTGAATCACGGTTATTGCTGGTCCCTGTACTGCTTTGACCCCTCTGGGCTGTTGGTGGAGTTCACCGTCGATCACGAAGACGTCGAACAAATCAATCGCGATAAAGCTGCCAGCGCCCACGATGACCTGAAGAAGTGGCTCGGTGGTGATCACACTCCCAACAACGAACAGTTCCACCGTTAATACGAGGTAACCCTATGTCTGTAAAACTCGCTGTTGTATGCCACTCCGGCTATGGCCACACCGATGTGGTGGCGGAACATGTTATTGCCGGTGCCAGCACCGTTGCCGGGGTTGAGGTAAGCGTGATTAAAGCGGCTGATATCGTCGGGCCCGACAGTCCGGCGCTAACAGAGCTCGATAATGCCGACGGCATGATTTTTGGCTCGCCCACCTATATGGGCTCGGCGTCTGCGGTATTCAAAACCTTTATGGAAGCCAGCTCCGGCCGCTGGATGGAGCAGAAGTGGGCTAACAAACTGGCCGCCGGCTTCACCAATTCGGGCTCAATGAACGGCGACAAGCAAAACACCTTAATCGAGATGATGACCTTCGCCATGCAGCACAGCATGATCTGGGTGGGTCTTGGCCAAATGCCGGGTAATAACCACTCAGGGGGTTCCGATGCCGACACCAATCGCTGCGGTGCCGCCATCGGCTGCATGACCCAAGCCAATGTCGATGAGGGCCCAGACGTTGCCCCACCCGATTCTGATCGTGAAACCGCAAAACTCTTCGGTATTCGGGTCGCAGAAGCCCTGTGCCGATGGGGAGCCCAGAATGCGTGACCACCAGCTGTTCGACGCTGAGGTAGAAACGCGTCCGGTCGATGCGCAGTTCGCCATCGACCGCGACAGCTACCGACGCCAGATCCGCTATTTACTCGAGCACTCGGCGTTCTACCAGGAAAAACTGGCAGCAGCGGGTTTTGATACCCCAGAGAAAATCGGCGAACTCGATGACATCGCTCAACTGCCTTTCACCGAGAAGGACGAGTTGCGTACCAGTCAGGCAGAGCACCCGCCCTTTGGCAGTCATATTGCAGCCGATCCCGACAGCTTAGTGCGTGTGTTCAGTACCAGTGGCACCACGGGAACGCCGTGTTATTTGGGTCTCACGCAGCGTGATCTCGACATGTACGCCACCAATGTGGCCCGCGGTTACAGTGCGGCGGGTTTCAAGCGAGGTCAGCGCTTGGTGGTCGGATTCAACGCAGGACCTTTCGTGGCGGGCGCTGTTTACTACGGCTTCGACAAAATTGGTTGCAGCGTCATCCCCGTGGGCACCGGCAATACCGAACGCATGGTCACTGCTATTCAAAAACTGGGCGCTACGGGTGTGAGTTGCACCCCCTCCTATGGTCTCTACCTCATCGATTGGTGCCGCGATCACGGTATCGATACCCGCTCCTTGGGCTTGCGCAACATGATCACCGCCGGTGAGCCCGGTGGCGGCGACCCCTTCGTGCGCTCGGCCATTACCGACGCCTTTGGTTGTACCGTACGGGAATCCATGGGTATTGGCGATGTATCCCTGTCGGTGTGGGCCGAAGATGCCGACGAGAACGGCATGCACTTCATGGCACGTGGATTCGTGCACGTGGAGCTGATTGACCCTGTATCGGGCAACCCGGTGCCCTGGGAAGACGGTGCCGAGGGCGAGCTGGTGTACACCGCCCTGCAGCGCGAGGCTATGCCACTATTGCGCTTCCGCAGCAGAGATCATGTTGTGGTAACCCTGCGCGACAACCCGACGGGGCGCACGGGGCCACGTATCCGATGTGTAGGACGCACCGATGACATGCTCATTGTCCGGGGGGTTAACCTGTTCCCAACCGCGGTACGTAGTGTCTTAGACAGTTTCAATGGTCAAGTATCGGGTATCTTCAGCATCCGCCCCATGACACAGGGTGTGCTGCAAACGCCACCACTACCGGTGGTGGTCGAGGTAGCGCATGGGCAATCAACCGAGAACCCCGTGCTTGCCAAGCAGATCAAAGACGAGATCAAAGCCCGATTGTTGGTCACCACCGACGTACGTTTAGTCGAGCACGGGCAGTTGCCACGGGAGACCTATAAAACCAAGCTGGTGGACTACTCTGAAGCTGCCGCCTAACAGCCCTCGATTGAGGCCTCAACTGAGGCCTCGGTATCGAATTATGGTGGCTATCGTTGGCAGATCCTGTCTTTGGGATGCTCTATCTTTGGAGTGCCCTGTTTTTGGCACGACTTTTGGCACGACTTTTTTTGACACTAGCGGGCGCTAAATTACACCGACTCCGATAACACCCTACAGAGGCAACATCATGACGCTACCCCTGTTCCCTACCAGTCTTGTTGGATCCTACTCACAACCCGATTGGCTTATCGATAAGGCCAAGCTGAAAGGTCAATTCCCACCACGTACACGCGCCCAGGAACTGTGGCGGGTCGCATCCGAGTTTTTGGCAGAAGCCCAGCAAGACGCTGTGCGTTTAGCGGTGGAAGATCAGGTCAATGCCGGGCTCGATATCATCACCGACGGTGAAGCCTGCCGAGAGAGCTACTCGAATCACTTTGCCACGGCGCTCAATGGTATCGATATCGACAACCCTGGACAGGCTCTTGATCGCAGCGGTGAGCCGGTACCCGTGCCGCGTATTACGGGTGCTATTAGCCGCAGGCATCCAGTGAGTGTTGAGGAAGTCAAATATCTACGAACGCTAACCGATCGGCCCATCAAGTTCACTGTGCCCGGTCCTTTTACTATGAGTCAGCAGGCGCAAAACGACTGGTATGACTCGCCGGCGGCCGCTGCCATGGACTACGCCGCCGCGGTGCGTGAGGAAATCGCCGATTTATTCGCGGCCGGCGCCGATGTCATTCAGCTCGATGAACCCTATATGCAAGCCCGACCGGAAGCCGCCGAGGAATACGGCGTGGCAGCGTTGAATGCGGCACTTGAAGGGGCAGCTGGACCAACCTGCGTTCACATCTGTTTCGGGTACGCCATGCTGATTCACGAGCGTCCCCAGGGCTATTCGTTCCTGCCCCAGTTGGCCAACGCCTGCTGTCAGCAAATCTCCATCGAGACCGCCCAGTCTTCCCTCGACTGCAGTGTACTGACGTCACTGCCGGCACAGACCATTTTGCTTGGGGTCATCGATTTATCGACGACAGAGGTCGAGACACCTAAAACCATCGTCGCTCGGGTTGAACGCGCTCTACCCTATATCGATAAAGAGCGGGTGGTATTGGCCCCCGACTGCGGCATGAAGTACCTACCTCGGGACGTCTCCCTAGCCAAGCTAGAGTCAATGGTGGAAGCGGCGCGACGTTTGCGCGTGCAGTACGGCTAAGCACAGCGGCGGCTCATCAAACCCGACTTCAGTGACGGGGCGTATTGATAGCCGCCCTTGGCATTTGCCAACCAAATCGGATCGCAAGACTCCGCCCCACAATAATAGTGATCGCACCACCAACCATAGCCTCATCCACTGATAGCCATTGCACTTGTAGCAGAGCGGCCTGAACGAGAAGTCCCGCAATAATGGGCGATGCATAAATTTCCGGTGAAACTAAAAGGGTATCTCGACCGGTCAGAGTGTCGCGTATCAAGCCACCACCAATAGCTGTTATCAGGCCCATGGCGATAGCGTGAGACAACGGTAAACCGGCATTTACTCCTTTGAGCATTGCCCCCGCAGCGAACAACCCCACCCCCATGGCATCGAGATAAGCAAGGACATTACTTTGGGTATCGAATCGCTCACGCGCTACGAAAACAGCGATGCCCGTGATGGTGGCCCCCCAAAGCCACATCGGGTGCTGTGACAACGGCTACAACCACCGCCCCAAACAAATCAATGCGCGTATTTAATGCAGCCACAATACCCGACGCGGCAAATGCCGCTGTGGCCAGCATCCCCAAGCTATACAATGGATCCATACTTTGTCGGTATCCCAAAATGCCATGGTTTACGGCAACGTAACGATTGCACTATCATTTTGACTTCGAATGCAAAATTATAATGCAAGCTAATCACACACAGAAAAAAGGGACAACAAATGCTCAACGATAATG
>CBFHMA010000130.1:0-5062 GCA_965656775.1 Luminiphilus sp. | reverse complement strand
CGAGGCAGGCTGTTGCTCAGGCCATCGGGCACCGAGCCGGTAGTGCGGGTGATGGTCGAGGGCGACAACGCCGAAGAGCTGACATCACTGGCTCAGCGGGTAGCCGATGCTATTGTCGCTTGATGGTGCTTGGCAGCAGTTGCGCCAGCGGAGCGCTTTCGTTACCATCGCGCGCCTGTTTTAGCCGGTGAACAAAGCTATGTCGGCGGTGATCATCGCAAACTGGAAAATGCACGGATCCACGGCGGCGCTGTCTGAGTTTGCTGAGTGCTGGCGTGGTTTAGGTCAACAGAATGTGGCCAATGTGCAACTGGTGCTTTGCCCGCCTGCCGTCTACGCGCAGCGTGCACAGCAGTTGCTCCCCGACTTCGCGGTAGGCGCGCAAGACTGCGCAGCCTATAGGGAAGGGGCGTACACCGGTGATACTAGCGCTGCGATGCTGGCCGATATCGGATGCTCATGGGTTATTGTGGGACATTCTGAACGTCGTCAGGGTCACGGTGACACCGATGCGGTGGTGGCACAAAAGGCCCGTGCCGCCGCTGACGCCGGCTTGACTGCGGTGGTGTGTGTGGGTGAGTCCCTGGATCAGCGTCAAGCTGGGAAGCAGGGGCAGGTCGTGAGCGAGCAGCTGCAAAACTCCCTACAGGGGCTTGCGGCGAATGAATTTGTGATTGCCTACGAGCCCATTTGGGCCATTGGCACTGGGCATACTGCGACGCCTGAACAGGCTAACAGCATGCATGAACATATCCGGCAACAGTTGCGACAGTTGTTGGGACGTCGGGGTGAAGATATCGCCCTGTTGTACGGCGGTAGCGTGAAGCCCGACAACGCAGGTGAGTTACTGGCCTGCAACAGTATAGATGGTGCTTTGGTGGGTGGTGCGTCACTCGTGGCAGACAGCTTTTATGCTATTGCCAAAGCAGCGAGCGAGTCCGGGAGGACCTAGTGGAACAAATTATTCTGGTCGTGCACTTGCTGGTGGCTCTTGCCATCATCGGTCTGATCATGATGCAACAGGGTAAAGGCTCAGATATTGGTGCATCCTTTGGCGGCGGGGCGTCTCAGACGTTGTTTGGCAGCTCAGGTAGTGCGAATATCCTGACAAAGATGACGGCTTGGTTGGCGGTACTGTTTTTTGTCACCAGCTTCGGTTTGGCCATGATCGCTGACAGCAAAACGAGTGGTACTGACGAGTTAGGCTTTGAATTACCCGAAGACCAGCTTGTAGTTCCCGCTCAGGGGGCGGCAGGTGCTGCGCAGGTCGGTGATTTGCCTGTGGTAGACGATGTAACCGAATCAGCAATGTCAGCGGGCGATATGCCTACGGTGCCTGCTGAATCGACAGATACAGACGCCCCAAGCGGCGACTTGCCTCTGGAGTAAAGGAATACGCGGAAGTGGTGGAATTGGTAGACACGCTATCTTGAGGGGGTAGTGGCCTATGGCTGTGCGGGTTCAAGTCCCGCCTTCCGCACCAATCATCGGAAGGGCTTCCATTGCGAAGCCCTTTTTTCTTAGGTGGCCATCGAACGGCACGCGGGACTATTCCGGGCCTCGCTTTATCCTTGCGGCACAGAGGCCGCAAGGGCTCGGCCGTGATTTGCGGTGCAAATCACCCCGCCTTCCGCACCATCAATCGAGGGGGTTTCGGAAACGAAGCCCCTTTTTTCTAGGTAGCCATCGAACGGCTCGCGGGACTATTCCAGGCCTCGCTTTATCCTTGCGGCACCTCTTATTTCATCAGTTTTAAGAGATTTTCGTGCAGCGGACCAACATCACTGCTGATGATGCTCCACAATGTTTCATCATCAATCGCAAGGTATCCGTGAATTCGTTTATTCCGCGTAGCGATGACTTTTTCGCAAAAACTGATCATGTCATGAGCGTATAAATGCCACTCTCGTTCAAAGCGATCAGACATCAATTCGGTCTCTTTCAATATACGGTCTGAGTTCAGGTCGCACAGCAGTCTCTGTGACGAGGTCAACAGGTTTGCCTAGCAAATCTTCCAAGTAAAACTGGGCCCCAAAATAGCGCTCTGACGTCGCTGGACCATCGAACATGACGAGCACGTCAATATCGCTGTCATCATTTGCGGTTCCGCGAGCATAAGAGCCAAACAGTGCCAAAGATTTCACGCCAAACTTTTTAACGAGCACAGCTTTATTCTCACGTAACGTTTTGACTACTGATTCGTCCATGTGGCTGCCCTTTTTTGGTAATACGCACGGGGTTTAGGCGTATCAAGGCTCGTGGTCATCTCACCAACTTTTTCTCGAGCATTAGGCCTATTCACTCCAGCACTAGGAAATACGGAAACCAGAGCCAGTACCATGCCAAACAAACTAACCACCTTCCACTACTTCCTACTCTGGGTCTTCGGCTTCTTCGCTCTGCTAGCCTTCGACTTGTTCATGGAGGCCTTCATATTCAAATGGCTGCAGTGGAACGGCACCAACAAGAACGATTGGTTTTTCATGCTGTGGGGTGTGGTGGCGGTTTGGCTTATTCACGGCCTTGTTCGGTTGTTCCGCTCAGCGGTATCGCAAAAATACAACCTAGGACAGTAGCTAGGGCAGGCATGGGGGCGGATCTATGTTGGGGTCATCGCCGTCATAAAACTGTCGTCAATCTGCAATGAACTCGCAAAACAAACGCCATTAAACCTTCACGTTAACTCTCCATTCTGTGAGGCGGTTCTCAAAACCCCTCATATTAGGAGAGTTCAATGAAACGCAACGCTTTATTTACTGCATTCAGTGCTGCTGCACTGACGTTGGCCCTTGGTGCCTGTGAAGGTGATGACGGCCGCGATGGCGCGGTTGGCCCTGCAGGTGCGCCCGGTGCAGATGGCGCCAACGGCACTCAGGGTGCGCCCGGCGCCGATGGCATCAATGCCAACGCTGCCATTTCCCTCAAGTTTTTGGGACGTACACCGGCCATTGCCGCCAACTTCGACGAGTCGGCCGCAGAAATCGTGGCGTACGACGCGACGACACAACAGGCTTATTTGGTGAATGCCAACGCGGGTTTAATTGATATCGTCGATCTGGCTGCTCCATCTATGCCAACCATCGTCGGTCAGCTCGATGCCTCAGCCGATGTCTCGGCGAACGTGACCGGCAACCCCGCCATGGGTGGCGTCAACAGTGTGGCTGTGTACGGTAATACGGTAGCGGTAGCGGTTGAAGCGGATGTTAAGCAAGACAATGGCTACATTGCCTTTTACGGTACCGACGGCACGTTCTTAAGTGCTGTTGAAGTGGGTGCTCTGCCCGACATGGTCGGCTTCACCCCCGATGGCAACTACGTTCTCAGCGCCAACGAGGGCGAACCCAACGGTGATTACAGCAATGACCCCGAGGGCAGTGTCAGTATTATTGACGTCTCTGGCGGGTTCACTGAACTCACTGCCGTCACGGCGTCTTTCGCACCCTTTAACGTTGGTGGCCTCACCGGGCCTGTACGTGTCTCCGCGAAGGCAGAGTCGGTCGCGCAAGACATGGAACCCGAGTACATCGCGTTTTCTTCTGACAGCACTGAAGCTTACGTAGCGCTGCAGGAAAATAACGCCATTGCTGTGGTCAATATTGCCGCTGGAGAGATTGATGACGTCATCGGTATGGGTTTTAAAGACTACGGCCTGCCCGGTAATGAGCTAGATGCCAGTAACCGCGACGGTGGCATCAATGTTCGCAATTGGAGCGTGTTTGGCACCTACATGCCCGACACTATCGCCACCTACGAGGTAAATGGTACGACCTATTTGGTGACCGCTAATGAAGGTGATGGCCGAGAGTACCTCACCGATGCAGCCGATGAGGCCGACTGTGCCACACAGGGCGGCTACCTGTTCGATGACGGCGATTGCTTCCACTACCTTGATGAGATTCGTATTAAGGACCTTGGTGATGCCCAGTTCACCGATGACCTGAAAGCCAAGCTAGGTGCCGACTTCCAAGACGACGCCAACTTGGGCCGTTTGAAAGCCATCACCACCCTGGGGCTCGTGGACTCGGCTGCCTGTGCCACCCTGGCAACAACGGGTCAGCCGATCACGTTCCCCGATGAAGATCCTATTGCCGAGTGTGTTTACGAGAACCTGTATTCCTTCGGGGCCCGCTCGTTCACCATCTGGGATACCGAAACGGTGCGTCCCGTCTTCGACAGTGGTAGCGATTTCGAGGTGATCACTGCCCAGCAGTTGGGTCTGAGCTTCAACGCCAGCAATGACGACAACGGCGGCGATGATCGATCAGACGACAAAGGTCCCGAGCCGGAAGCGGTCACCATTGCTGAAATTGCCGGTAACACCTACGCCTTCATCGGTTTAGAGCGGGTCGGTGGTGTCATGGTTTACAACATCACTAACCCCCAGTCGGCCCAGTTCGTGCAGTACATCAATCCTCGTGACTTCACAGTCGATGCAGAGGCCGACATTGAAACCGTCGGTGACTTGGGCCCCGAGAGCATTGTGTTTATTGCTGCGGAAGACAGCCCATCGGGTGAGCCGCTGCTGCTAGTCAGTAACGAAGTGTCGGGCACACTTGCGGTTTACTCGGTAACGGCCCTGTAAGCCAGTTCATTAATCGGTAACGGAAAACCCGCGCTGTCACGGGCGCGGGTTTTTTTATGGGCAATAGACCCCGCAACCCGTTGACGTCGGTGGTTCACCTCCCTATACTTCGGCGCCTCTGATGGAGCTGGTTAATCACTAGCTCCGGTGGCCGCCAGCGGTGTTGCAGCGAATGCAATAGCGCCCAGGGGGAGGCCACTACGATTTTGATGCGGGGTGGAGCAGCCTGGTAGCTCGTCGGGCTCATAACCCGAAGGTCGTCGGTTCAAATCCGGCCCCCGCTACCAAATCGACGACAGGCCTTTGCTCAGTCCGTCGTCATTCGTGAAGCCCCCGCGTGGGGCTTTTTCGTATCCGCAGAAAATGCGGCTGACACAGCAAGACGAGGGAAAAGCGGTGGCAGGTAAAGAATCGCGCTTGTCGGAGCTGCTAACGCCGACTGTGGAATCATTGGGCTTCGAGTTGTGGGGGCTCGAACTC
>CBFHMA010000129.1:0-5078 GCA_965656775.1 Luminiphilus sp. | reverse complement strand
GCAATAGCGCCGCCGTTGACGTTGAGCTTGTCGTTATCGATGCCCAGCTGATCGCGGCAATACAGCACTTGCACCGCAAAGGCCTCGTTTAACTCCCACAGACCAATGTCATTAACGCTCAAGCCATGCTGTTTCAGCAGTTTAGGCACGGCAAATACCGGGCCAATTCCCATTTCATCGGGTGCGCAACCGGCCACGGCCATGCCCCGATAGGCCCCCAAGGGTTCCAAGCCCAACTGGCTTGCCAGTGAGGCGTCCATGACCACCTGGGCTGAAGCGCCATCGGATAACTGGGAAGCGTTGCCCGCGGTAATAGTGCCGCCATCGACCACGGTCTTCAGGCTTTGCACACCTTCTAGGCTTGAGGCTCGCACGCCTTCATCTTGGCTAATAGTCGCTTCAACCGTGGACTGCTCACCGGTCTCCTTGTCCCAGACAATGCGCTGGGTAGTCACGGGTACCAATTCATCGGCAAAGCGGCCCGCGGCATAGGCGGCAGCCGTGCGCTCTTGCGACTGCAGACCGTATTCATCCATCACGTCACGGTTAATGCCGTAGCGCTGGGCAACCACCTCGGCGGTTTGCAACATAGGCATGTAAATATCCTTGTGCATGGCCACCAACTGCTCATCGACCAGGTGATGCATGTTCATATGCTGGTTCTGCACCAACGAGATGGATTCAATACCACCACCCACAACTACCGACATGCCATCATGCACAATTTGCTTAGCGGCTGTAGCGACCGCCATAAGGCCCGACGAGCACTGCCGATCAATGGTCATACCCGAGACCGTGACAGGTAGTCCACCGCGCAAAGCAATGTTGCGGGCTACATTCAATGACTGGGTACCCTGGGGCATAGCGCAGCCCATAATGCAGTCATCCACCCGCTCGGGTTCAATGCCAGCGCGCTCAACCGCGGCGCGCACAGCATGACCGCCCAAAGTCGGCGCTGGCGTGTTGTTGAAGGTACCTTTGTAGGCTTTACCGATGGGGGTTCGTGCGGTGGCAACAATGACCGCTTCACGTTGTGACATAACAACTCCTTGGGGGTGTTAACCCTGAATATCGATACCTAAAGCAGCCGCAGCCTGCCCTAGCATTTTGAATGTTTGCTCGAAACCTGCCTGTAATTGCCGCTCGCCACCGTTGGAAATTTGTTCCCAATGGGCCGCCAAACCCTCGGGGGTTTGCTGTTCTTCTGGGAGGTACATGCCCTCGGTCTCAACAATCTTAGCGACCGCGTAGGAGCCCGCACCCGCCGCCAAGACAGTGCGATTGGGGGCGTTTTCAGACACTAAAAACAACACCGCAGGGGTGACCGTAGCGGGGGTCAGTAGTTCGAAGGCCTGCTCGGGAATAAGCCCTTCGGTCATGCGCGTGCCTGCCGTTGGTGCTAGGGCATTCGTGTGAATATTGTTTTTGGCACCCTCAATAGCGAGGGTATTCATAAAGCCCACCAAACCGAGCTTAGCGGCGCCATAGTTGGTTTGGCCAAAATTGCCGTAAAGGCCGGACGACGACGATGTCATAACAATGCGGCCATACTCTTGGTTGCGCATGATGTCCCACACCGCTTTAGTGCAGTAAACGCTGCCCATTAGGTGAACATCGAGCACCGTCTGAAAGTCGGCTATTTCCATTTTGGTGAAACTTTTATCGCGCAAAATGCCAGCGTTGTTCACCAGAATATCCACGCGTCCCCAGCGGGCCATGGTCTGCTCGACCATATCGGCCACCTGATCTGGGTCGGCTACATTGGCGGGATGGGCCATGGCTTCGCCACCGGCGGCCTCAATCTCTGCCACCACCGCTAGAGCTGCTTCCGTATTGGCACCCTCGCCCGTCACTGAGCCGCCCAAATCATTCACCACCACCTTGGCACCCCGGTGAGCTAAGGCCAGAGCATGGCTTTTACCCAATCCACCCCCCGCCCCGGTGACAATGGCCACTCTGCCGTCGTAACGAATATCCATGTTGCTACCTCCTATTAAATGCTGCCCTGTGTGTAACTGCCGGTGTGCTTGTCATCAGCCACCCGTAATGCTCATACCCAACCACTCGGCGACCAGTGCCGGTGTTTCCTCACCTTCAATTTCAACGGTGATGGTCTGGGTCATAAGAAATCGGTTAGCGTCTTTCTGCTCGACAGCGCTCAGTTGTACATGGGCACGCACCCGCTTGCCGGCGCGCACGGGGTTCAAGAATCGGACTTTGTTGAGGCCGTAGTTCACGCCCATCACCAAGCCTTTGGGATGCACACCGATGCCTTCCGTGAGCTTCACCAGCATCGATAAGGTCAAGAAACCGTGAGCAATGGTGCCCCCAAAGGGGGTTTTCGCCGCCGCCTCTTCATCGATATGAATGAACTGGTGATCTTCGGTGCAATCGGCAAACTGGTTAATGCGCTCCTGATCCAGTGTCACCCAATCGGACACACCCAAATCAGTGCCTGCCATGGCCAGCAATTCTTCTGGCGGTACCGTTTTAATGGCCATATGACCTCCTTATAGATAAATAATCAGCCGTCACGGAATGTGGCACTGGGGCCTTGGGAATCGGCGGTATAACGCTTCAGCTCGTGTCTACCCACTACCATACGGTGGACGGCGTCGGGGCCATCGGCCAAGCGCAAGGTGCGCTGACCCGACCACATAGCCGCCAGCGGCGTGTCCTGAGAGACGCCAATGCCACCGTGCATTTGAATAGCCTCGTCAACGACCTTAAGGGTCATGTTGGGCACCACGGTCTTGATCATGGAAATCCAAACACGCGCCTCTTTGCGGTCGACGTTGTCCATCATCCAGGCGGTCTTCAGGGTCAACAGCCGTGCCTGCTCAATGTTCATCCGCGCATCGGCAATGATGTCAATGTTGCCACCCAAACGGGCCAAGTTCTTGCCAAAAGCTTCACGGGATAGTGAGCGCTCACACAAAAGCTGCAGTGCGCGCTCGGCGGCGCCAATCGAGCGCATACAGTGGTGAATCCTGCCTGGGCCGAGGCGCCCCTGGGAGATTTCAAATCCGCGGCCCTCACCCAGAATCATGTTGTCCTTGGGTACACGGACATTATTCAGCCGGATGTGCATGTGGCCGTGGGGTGCGTCATCCATATTGAACACGGTCAGGTGGCGCAAAATCTCGACCCCGGGGGTATCCATGGGCACCAGAATTTGTGACTGCTGCTGATGCTTGGGGGCATCGGGGCTGGTTTTCACCATGCAGATCATAATTTTGCAGCGCGGGTCACCTGCGCCAGAAATCCAGTGCTTCTCGCCGTTGATGACCCACTCATCCCCTTCAAGCACCGCTCGGGTCGAGATATTAGTGGCATCCGATGAGGCCACCGGTGGCTCGGTCATACCGAAACAGGAGCGTATCTCACCGTTTAGCAGCGGCTCAAGCCACTGCTGTTTTTGAGCCTCGCTACCAAATCGATGCAACACTTCCATATTGCCCGTATCGGGCGCAGAGCAGTTGAATACCTCGGCGCCCAAGTGGCATTTGCCCATCTCCTCGGCCAAATAGGCGTAATCGACCGTGCTCAAGCCAGAACCTTCGGGGCCGGTTAAAAAGAAATTCCAAAGACCACGCTCGCGTGCGCCGCGCTTTAGGTCCTCCAGTATTTCGGTTTGTCGGTCGGTGTACTCCCAAGGACTTCCCTTACGCACTTCCTCGAAGAACGTGGGCTCGATGGGCATGACCTGTTCAGTGATGTAACCACGCACCTCTTCAAGCAGGGGGGCAACGCGGGGTGATATGCCAAGATCCATGGGGACTCCCTTTTGGGCAATTGCACGTAGGTGGATGAGACCAGCAGCGCGGCTCGATTAGCTGCTATTTTCGGCGGTTTATACTGACGTTTTGAACATACCGTATGTTCACTTGACGCTCAAGTACGTTGCCTTAGCGGCGCAGCAAACGTGACTTTTGAGCGAGGGTCAGTTTGGCGAATTCCCGGGAAGCCTATCCCTGATACGTAGAATCCGAGGACGCTCGACCCTAGATTGTGCCAACGGAGGTATCCATGACAAATCCGCTACCAATGGCGAATTGCACCCGGGCCTAAAAACCGGCAGCGTAGCCATATGGGCGTTAGGCCAAAGGATTTGTTTATGACAGGGCATGTTGTACCCGCGTTTATTCGGTTATTGGGCTTGGTAGTACTACTGGGCGGCTCAGCACTCGCCTGGTCAGGGCTTGAGCACAATGGCACAGACCCCCTCGATTCACCCATGTGGACCAATATGCATGAGCGTTTCCTGGCGGGGGACGACTACGTCTTTGATACGGCCATTGAAGTCACCGCACCCAGCTATGCGGAAGACTCCTTGAACGTACCCGTGGCGTTCTCTATTTCAGGTATTGATGATATTCAACAAATCGCGGTATTCGCCGATTTAAATCCTCTACCCATGGTGCTCAGGCTGCGTCCCGTCACCGTGGCGCCCGCCATGGCATTCCGGTTCAAGTTACAGCAGAGCTCTCCTGTGCGGGTGGCCGCTTTAGCGGGGGACGGCGTGTGGCACGTGGGGTCTGCATGGATCGATGCGGCAGGGGGTGGCTGCACCGCGCCCAGTGTCGGTATGGCATCGGGTAACTGGACCGAGACTTTCGGTACTGTGAATGCAGGCTTTTTCCCCCGGGAGTCGGGTAATCGCCTGAAGCTACAAATCATGCACCCCATGGATACCGGACTCGCCGAGGGGATTCCCCGCTTTCACATTGAGCAATTACAGCTGCGTAACCTTGATGACAATAGCTTGATGGCCGAGCTTGAGCTTTATGAACCGATTAGCGAAAACCCGCTTCTGAGCTTCGATGTAGGCGCCGTGAGCGGCGTGACATTGAAAGGCTACGATAACAACGCCAATACCTTTGCTGCCGATTTGGTTAACCCTTAATCATGGTGAGCAAAAAACTAACGAGCGGGTTTGTGGCACTGACTACAGGCTTGGTAGCTCTGCTTTTTTGCACCTTCACCTGCGCAGATAGCCTGTTCGATTATCAGCTTCAACCGATGCAAGTTGCCGAGGGCACCTGGGTCATCTCCGGTGTCCCCGAGGACTTCTCACG
>CBFHMA010000128.1:0-5096 GCA_965656775.1 Luminiphilus sp. | reverse complement strand
CTGTGGCTGCCGGTAGCTTGGCGCTGGGTGCTACGCACTGGCAGAGCTTCCGTGACGTTGTGCTGCCCATGGCGTTCCCGGGAATCATTGCGGCGATAATGCTCGGCTTTGGACGCGCCTGTGGCGAGACGATGATTCTGCTGCTGCTCTCTGGTAATGCGCCTTTGAGCGAGGGTGCACTATTCGAAGGTGTGCGCAGTATTGCCGCAACACTGGCGATGGAGTTGCCTGAAGCTTCAGTGGCCAGTGCCCATTATCGTGTGCTGTTTCTCGCTGCGCTGCTGCTGTTCGCCATTACCTTCGTCTTTAATACCGCAGCTCAGCTCTTTAAGCGGCGCCTGCGTGCGCTTGAGGCGTCGGCGCCATGACGATGCCAAGGGGTTACAGGGTGCCCGGACAGCGCCGCTGGCAGCGGGGGGTGGGCACACTTATGATTTGGTTGACGGCGGCCATGGTGACCCTGTCAGTATTGACCACTATTGCGTTCCTCGCGGCGCTGCTGTGGTTTGCTGGCAGTTGGTTGACCGCTGAGGGCATGGCATCCGGTGGCGTGTTGCTCCGGTTTTGGATAAACCTACAGCAGCTACTCTTCCAGCCGTCCGCCACACTCGGTGTTGAGGCCATGCTGCCAGCCATCATTGGTACGGTGGTTATGATCATTTTGATGGCGGTAATCGTCGCCCCCTTGGGCGTCTTAGTGGCCATATACCTCAGTGAATACGCCAAAAATACCTGGTATACCGAGCTCTTGCGCGTGGCGATTCAAAATTTAGCGGGCGTACCGTCTGTGATTTTCGGCGTGTTTGGCTTGGGCTTCTTTGTTTATTTGGTGGGCGGTGAGATCGATAGCTGGTTTTACGCCGACACGCTGCCGCGTCCGACCTTTGGGACGCCGGGACTGTTATGGGCATCATTGACCCTGGCCTTGCTGACCCTGCCAGTGGTGATTGTTGCGAGCGAAGAAGGCTTGGCCAGATTACCGGACTCTATGCGCGAGGGTAGTTACGCTTTGGGTGCCACTCGCTTTGAAACCATTGTGCGTGTGTTATTGCCTGCGGCGGGATCCTCTGTGCTTACTGGCGTTATTTTAGCGATTGCCCGTGCTGCGGGCGAAGTCGCGCCACTTATGTTGGTCGGAGTCGTTAAATATGCGCCGACACTGCCGGTGTCCTTGGAAGCACCGTTCATTGCCTTTGAGCAAAAATTTATGCACTTAGGGTTTTTTATTTACGACATTGCAGCACATGCCAACGTTGGAGAAGGGCGTCTTGGCCTTATTTGTGCCGCAGCTGTTCTCTTGGTAGCGCTGGTCATGTTGCTAAACCTCAGCGCTGTTTTATTGCGCAAACGGCTACGAGACCGTTACCAAGCGCTATCGGAGGAGTGATCGATGACGTCCTACATGCAGCGAGATGCATTGATTCAAGCGTCGCAGTTTCAGAGCACTGCGGCACGCACCCCTCCGGGTTTGCTGGTGCAGCAGCTATCACTATCGTATCCCGGTAACGCGTCGGCACTTGTCGATATTAACCTTGATATTCCAGCGGGTGCGGTGACCGCTGTTATCGGTCCCAGCGGCTGTGGTAAGTCCACTTTATTGCGCTGTTTTAATCGTATGAATGACACCATTGATGGCTGTCGTTACAGCGGTGCCATATATGTGGAGGAAGACAATGTCTTGGCCCCCGCCACCGATCTGACGGTGCTGCGACGGCGGGTTGGCATGGTGTTTCAACGACCCAACCCGTTTGTCAAAAGTATTTACGATAATGTTGCCTATGGCCCACGTATCGGCGGTATCAAGCGTAAGCGCGATCTCGATGAAATCGTAGAGCGTGCTCTGCGGGATGTAGCACTGTGGGATGAGGTGTCCGATCGGCTGCACACCGGTGCCTTACGATTATCACTGGGTCAGCAGCAGCGACTTGTGCTCGCGCGCACTATCGCCATTGAACCCGAGGTATTGCTGCTCGATGAACCTGCGTCGTCCCTCGATCCCATTTCAACGTTAAAAATCGAGGAATTGATCTACGAACTGAAACACTCTTATACGATCATTATCGTCACCCACAATATGCAGCAGGCAGCACGAGTCTCTGATTGGACGGCGTTCATGAATGGCGGTAAGTTGGTGGAGTTCGATGAGACCGATCGGATATTTACCAACCCTGTGGAGCGCGCCACAGAGGATTACATCACGGGTCGATATGGTTGAGTCGAGGAGCGGCAATTAGCACATGAGCGAGAAGCTAAGCTACAAGCAACACATATCGGCCCAGTTTAATGCCGAGCTCGATGCTATCAAAAATGATTTGCTGGAGATGGGTGGTAAGGTCGAGAATCAAATAGAACTGGCTATTGAGGCGCTATTACAAACTGATAGCGAACCGGCGGAAGCAGCCATTCTTATTGATCGATCGATCAATCGTCTTGAAGTGGAAATCGATGAGCAGTGCGCGCGTATTCTGGCTCGACGTCAGCCTGCCGCCAGTGACCTTCGACTCATTATCGCCATCGCCAAAGTGACTACCGATTTAGAGCGCATTGGCGACGAAGCAAGTAAAGTGGCACGGGTGGCCATCAAACTAGCACCAGTTCATAGCCCACAACCTACAGAGCTGCGCTTTCGACGGATTGCCAATCATGTCAATCGAATGTTGCGACAGTCACTCGATGCATTTGCCCGACAAAACGTTGAACAGGCCGTCAAGGTAGTGTTGAGTGACGACGACATTGATGATGACTACAACAGCGCCATGAAAGAGCTACAGCAGGCTATGCGTGCCCATCCAGATCACATTGAATACCTCATGGAGCAAGTGTGGGCCTTGAGAAGCCTAGAGCGCATTGGTGATCACGCGAGTAGCATAGCCGAACAAGTCGTTTATTTGGCAAGAGGTGTCGATATACGCCATGCTGACAACGAGGGACTGCGCAACCTGATCAACTGATGCCTGTGCCATTTGATCTGGCTGGGGTATGCTGCGGTCCCCGCGAATTGATCCGCAGTTCAGTCGTGTTAAAAGGCCCCCTATGAGCGCATTCTGGAGTGATGTAACCCGTCAGCTACACCCCTATGTCCCCGGCGAGCAGCCTAAAATAGCCCATTTAATTAAGCTCAATACTAATGAACATCCACTGCCACCATCAGCAGCGGCCTTGCAAGCTATTCGCGAGATCGATCCCGATGCCCTAAGACGTTATCCAGACCCTGACAGTGTAGCGCTGCGCGCAGGCATTGCACGACAAGCTGGGTTAACGATCGAGGAAGTGTTTGTAGGTAATGGTTCCGATGAAGTGCTGGCCCATGTTTTTCAAGCGCTTATTACGTCGTCGCCCGTATTCTCAGCACCCGACATCACTTACAGCTTTTACCCGGTATGGGCACAGCTTTATCGTGTGCGGTTAAACGAAGTACCGCTGCGCGCTGATTTTCATGTCGACGTGCCCGCTATGTGTGCAGCACCCGGCCCTTTGTTGCTGGCTAATCCCAATGCACCGACAGGAATAGCACTGTCTATCGAGCAACTTGAGCAGCTGGTTGCCAGTGATCGGCAGCGTTTAGTGGTCGTCGACGAGGCCTACTTCGGTTTTGGAGCGAGCTCAGCCGTTTGTTTGCTGGCTGACTATGACAATTTGCTGATCACCCGGAGTTTGTCAAAGTCCCATAGTTTGGCGGGGCTGCGACTAGGCTACGCACTGGGGTCTCGCTGGCTCATTGAAGGGCTGGTGCGGGTCAAAGATTCTTTTAATAGTTATCCCATCGACGCTGTTGCGCAATCCGCGGCTTTGGCAGCTGTCGAGGATGGTATCTGGCTCAAGGAAGCCAGTGAAGCGGTTAGTCGTGCGCGTGCTGGTCTCAGCCAAGCCTTAGAAAAGCTGGGATTTGAAGTGCTGCCCTCGAGCGCGAACTTTTTGTTCTGCCGACACGAGTCACTGTCAGGCGAGGCTATTTTCGACGCACTGCGTGCCCGAAACATTATTATTCGCCGATGGAACAAGCCTCGCATAAACGATCATCTACGTATTACCGTGGGCACAGAGGGCCAGTGTGACGCATTGATTGCCGCGCTCAAGGACATACTGGATGGGTAGCGAATATTGTTGGCGCTAGGTAGGTGAGCGAACCCACCCAGTCGTTGCTCTAAACCTAGGCCTAAACCCGTTCCAAGACCACACTACCGATACTGTAGCCCGCACCAAATGAACACAAAACCCCGAGATCACCGGGTAAGAAATCATTTTTATGCTGGTGAAAGGCAATCACTGAGCCAGCAGATGAGGTATTGGCGTACTGGTCAAGAATAATCGGTGCCTCTTCGCTGCTGGGATCTCGACCGAGTACCTTGCGCGCAATGAGGTCGTTCATGTTACGGTTGGCTTGATGTAGCCAAAGGCGCTTCACGCCAGACGTGGCAATATCAAGTTCAGCCAATTGTTCGCTGATTTGCTTGGCTACCGCAGGGCAAACCTCTTTGAATACTCGACGACCTTCCTGAATGAATAGCTTGTCATCCTGACCGATACCGACCGGATCAGCGCGATTAAGAAAACCGAAGTTGTTCCGGATAGCGTTTGAGAACAAGGTTTGTAGACGTGTATCACGTACGGCAAAACCCTGTTTCGGGTCCTCGGGGCTGCTGCGCTCGAGCACTACTGCTGTAGCTACGTCGCCAAAAATAAAGTGCGAGTCTCGATCGCGAAAATTCAGGTGTCCTGTACAAATCTCGGGGTTCACCATAAGCACGCGCCGACCACTGCCCGCACGAATGGTGTCGCGGGCCTGCTGAATGCCGAAGGTGGCCGATGAGCAGGCTACATTCATGTCGAACGCATAACCGTTGGCGCCAATGGCGTGTTGCACCTCGATGGCCATAGCCGGGTAGGCCCGCTGCATATTCGAAGCGGCAACAATAACCGCATCGATATCGCTGCCTTGCAAGCCAGCATTACTCAGGGCTTGCTCCGCTGCAGCTACTGCCATTTCTGCCATGACCGACAGTGATTGGTTATCTCTCTCTGGGATATCGGGTGCCATACGTTTAGGGTTGAGAATACCCTCACGGTTGACTACGTGCCTCGATTTGATACCCGAG
>CBFHMA010000127.1:0-5160 GCA_965656775.1 Luminiphilus sp. | reverse complement strand
CATCTGGAATGGCCCAATGGAGTTGCATGCTAGGGCGTTTTATGTGGCAGAGGCGCTAGGGGTACTCGACGTCATGCATCCGGTTATTTTTAACGCAATGCATGTTCAACGGTTGCGTCTCGGCAGCAAATCGGCGGTTAGGGAACTGTTTGTGGCAAACGGTATTGCTGGGGCTGACTTTGATAAGGCCTTCGATTCCTTCGGTGTGAATAGCCAAGTGCGCCAGGCAGAAGCGCGGGCAAAATCTGCCAAAATAACCGGCACTCCGTCTCTTATGGTCAATGGTAAATACTTGATTACCGCACAAAAAGCGGGTGGGCAGGCTAACATGCTAAAAGTCGCCGAGTATCTGGCCGACCTCGAGTTGGCGGCGGGTTCCTGAGGTCAACCTCTGACAATGATCTCGCGCTACTGAGCTCTAAACGCTGGGTAGCGGCAACGCAGTGCGTGAGACCACCCGTCGCAGTTCAAAACTGGAATGAACACCGCTAACCCCTGGCAGGCGGGTCAGTCGACCCAGTAGAAACTGTTCGTAATGGGCCATATCCGCGACCACCACTTTAATGAGGTAGTCCGCGGCTTGGCCCGTCACCACACAGCATTCGACGACTTCTGGGTATCCGGATACGGCCTGTTCGAAGGTTTCAAAGCGCTCCGGGGTGTGCCGATCCATGGTGATGCCAATATGGGCGGTCAGGCTGAGGCCCAAGCGTGCTTGATCGAGAAGCGTGACCCTGCCTCGGATTAATCCCTCTTGTTCAAGGCGTTTGATACGCCGGGCACAGGGTGTGGCACTGAGACCGACGCTGTCGGCTAACTCAAGATTGCTCAAGTTGGCGTCCGCTTGTAATCGGTGTAACAGCTTTATATCGATGCGATCTAGCTCTAGAGTTGGACCCATGTAGTATTACTCACCAATAAAATGATCTTATCTAAACAATATCACTAATTTTGTTGGGTGTTCGCACGCTTTTTAGTGAGTGTCACCGCTGTTTATTAGTTAAACTGGCACAATGCCAAGAACCTTGGGTGACATCGCTGTTGTCACCGCGGTAAACACTACGACATGCCTCAAGGAAGCGCCCATGAATACCGGCTTTTCTCATACTAAGTACCGTCCGTTTCAGCCCGTTGTAAAAGCTAATCGTCGCTGGCCAGATCGGGTCATTGAAAAGGCCCCTATTTGGGCGTCGGTAGACCTACGTGATGGCAACCAGGCCCTTGTGGAGCCCATGAATGCTGCACAAAAGCTGAGACTCTGGGAGCAGCTAGTCGCCATTGGTTTCAAAACCATCGAGGTGGGATTCCCGTCGGCATCGAGCCATGACTTCGATTTTCTGCGCAAGCTTATTGAAGAGCAGCGCATACCCGAGGATGTGACTGTACAGGTGCTAACCCAGGCACGGTCCGAGTTGATTACGAAAACATTTGAGGCCTTAAAGGGTGCCAAGCAGGCAGTCGTTCACATTTACAACAGTACCTCCACGGTCCAACGTCGAGATGTGTTCGGGCTTGATCGCGATGGTATTAAGCGTATTGCCGTCGAGGGCGCAAAACTCGTGAAAGCCGAGGCAGAGCGTCATTCTGAAACTGAGTGGACCTTCCAGTACAGCCCTGAAAGCTTTACCGGCACTGAGCTCGACTTTGCGGTAGAGATTTGCGATGCAGTCAACGAGGTACTAGCGCCTACTCCCGAGCGACCGGTCATTATTAATTTGCCGGCCACTGTAGAGATGAGTACGCCGAACGTGTACGCAGATCAAATTGAATGGTTTTGTGATCATGTGGCCAATCGAGATGCCTTACTTATTTCACTGCATACCCATAATGACCGTGGGTGTGCAGTGGCGGCGGCAGAGCTAGGCCTGTTGGCGGGTGCCGATCGCGTTGAAGGCACCCTTATGGGCAACGGCGAGCGCACCGGTAACATGGACATAGTGACCATGGCCATGAACCTTTACAGCCAAGGTATTGACCCTGAGCTCAATTTGGCCAGTATGGATGAGATCGTCACCGTTGTTCGCGAGTGTACACAGCTACCGGTGCACCCGCGTCATCCCTATGCCGGTGAGTTGGTCTTCACGGCATTTTCTGGAAGCCATCAAGACGCCATTAATAAATGTCTTGCACGCCGACAAGACAATGATCCATGGGAGGTGGCTTATCTCCCCATCGATCCGGCCGATATTGGTCGAACTTATCAAGAGGTCATCCGTATTAACAGCCAATCGGGCAAAGGCGGCGTGGCTTATGTCTTAAACCGAGATTACGGCTACGAATTGCCACGGTGGTTACAGGTTGACTTCAGTAGTGCGGTACAGCGGCAGGCGGAATTGAGTGAAACGGAAGTGTCTTCTGAAAGCATCCATCGGTTGTTTACTCAGACGTATTTGGAAGCGGCAGATGGATGGGCTTTGGGCAATTACCAGCTAAGTCGAGAGGGTGTCGTCGATGCCCTCGAGGTCAACCTGCAAACCCCATCGGGGGCGGTGAACATCAAGGGCGCGGGCAACGGGGTAGTCGACGCGTTTGTGGCAGCCATGGAGACCTTTACCGGACGCAAGATTGTACTGGTTGAGTACAGTGAACACACCCTGGGTAAGAGTGCCGATGCCGAAGCAGTGTGCTACGTGCAACTTAATATTGACGGTGATCGCCCCTGCGGAGTCGGGCGCAGTCACGATATTGTTCAAGCGACTCTCGCGGCGATCTTATCGGCCTTGAGCGCACATGGTTTAAGGACTGAACAAGCGGCCTAAGTATCGCCTGTGCTTGGCGTTGGTTTACCCAGCGTCGGATTTTCACCATCCTGGTAGTGTGCCGAATAGGGCCCCCTGTGTCACAATGTCACTTAGGGTCCCGTTAGGAGCACGGCGTTGGCGCCTGCACATGGCCAGCAGTAATAGATCGCTACCCATCTACGGCAGTGGCCGCCATCGTGGACTTTCCCGTCTGCGTGATGAGCTGCTGCAGTCAGATTTGGTATCACCCATAGATATTGATCCGACGGACATTCAGTTCGCGCGGCGCCTAACCGTGTACCGACTGATGCTGATGCTGATGTTAACGTCGGTCTCCTTTGTGCTCGCTGAGGCAATTGTTGTAGGCAGTCATTTCGCCTTGACCCTCATCGCGGGTATCGCGGCGCTACTTATATTTGCCACAAGCGTGCGTTTGGCCACTCGCCGCAGCATATTGGTACCCCCCATATTTACCCTGGGTTTGAATATAGCCGTTGTCATCATGGCAATAGGAAACGGCGCCGATCACCATGCCCTGTGGCTGTTCCCTCTGATGATTGCCTTAGCTGGCCTATTACCGATCCCGGCTGCGTTGGTGGCGGGTATTACGAGCTTAGTTGCCTTAGTGTGGGTGCGAGAAAATACGGCCAATGTAGAAGATATTGCTGAAGATGCCGCGCTTATCGCCACTTGGTTAATTTCCCTTGCGGTTATGCGCTTAATGACTCGTCAAACCGATGAACTGGCCGATCTCGCATTAACTGACCCCCTGACAGGCGCATACAATCGGCGCTACCTGTTGCCACAAACCCAACGTAACATTGCCGATTATCAGCGCTACGCCCGCCTCTCGACCTTACTCATGGTGGATATCGACCACTTCAAAGTGATTAACGACAAATATGGGCACGCCCATGGCGACAAGGTCTTGCGATCGATTGTGGGATTGATCGACCAACGGATTCGCGGCGTAGATATGTTATTCCGCTTAGGTGGCGAGGAATTTGTTGTGCTGCTCAGTGAAGTTGGGGCCCAGACCGCTGCCAAAATCGCAGAAGAATTGCGAATCGGGATTTCTCGTATGGATGTCAGCCCCGCATCGGAAGTAACCGTTAGTATTGGGGTGTGTGATGTGACACAGGTTAATTCTGCGGACAACTGGTTGAAACAAGTCGATGAAGCGATGTATTCCGCAAAGCAGCAGGGTAGGAACCGGGTGGTGGCTGTTGATACCTCAAAGGTACCCGACCCACTCATTGCCAGCAATTTGCCGATTTGGCGCTAGTGTTTTCCTAGTCGCGCTACTGGCGGGTTGTTCCAGCACGTCTTTCCTTTACAACCGACTCGACACACTCATTGCATGGGAACTCGATGATTATGTCGATCTGACGCCGGTACAAGCGAATGACATGGATCGTGTTATCGATAGCTTTATGCTATGGCACAGGACTCAGGAGTTACCCCGATACGTAGCATTACTCGACCGTATCGATAGGGATCTAGCAGAGCCCGTGAGCGCGGCTGGCTTGATGGATCTAGAAGGTGCGGTTGAGGCAGCACTTAACCGACTCCGAGATCGTATGTTGGCTGACATGCTAGAGTTCGGTGCAACCCTCTCACTCGATCAGCGGTTGCAGTTCGTTGAGACGCTGCAGTCAGAGCATGCCGAATTGTCGGAAAAACGACTTGCACGCTCAGAGCAACGTTACCGTGAAGACTTAGAAGAGCAGCTGCAAGGTAATTTAACCCGTTATTTGGGCCGCTTGACACGAGCCCAGCGTGAGTACGTGGCGCAGGTCGTACCCGAGTTTCGGCGCCTTGATGGTATGTGGATGGAGGATCGGCGCCTGTGGTTAGATACGTTGCACGACATCATCGCAACCAATCAAGCCGACTGGCCTGAGATGACTCGTGAGCACGCACTCAACTTTCAGGCGACGCGATCCGAGGCTTATCGCCAGGGCTTTAACAACAATATGCAGCGTCTGCGAGAGGTGTTAGTGGCGGTGCTCAATGAACGCACCGACCGACAGCATAAAAAGCTCACTAAAAAGCTCTCTCGTTATCGGGAGAGCTTCGCGGAACTTGCTGCAGACAGCATCATGCCGGCGGCCAGAGTGACCATGGGATCAGTCGAGCAGTGACAGGTCTCGTACAGCGCCTTTGTCGGCACTGGTCACCATTTTGGCGTATACCTTCAACGCTGGGGTTACTTTGCGCGGCCGTTCGGTGAGGGGTTGCCAAGGCTTTGAGCTCGCCTCCATAGCCGCTCGACGCGCCGCCAACGTTGTGTCATCGAGATCGACATTGATAGTTCGGTTTGGAATATCGATGCGAATGATGTCTCCCTGCTGAACGAGGCCAATAGCGCCACCTGCGGCGGCTTCGGGTGACACATGGCCAATTGATAAGCCCGAGG
>CBFHMA010000126.1:0-5195 GCA_965656775.1 Luminiphilus sp. | reverse complement strand
ACAAAGATGTTTCCCGGGTGCATATCGGCATGGAAAAAACTGTCGCGAAACACCTGAGTGAAGAAAATCTCCACGCCCCGTTCGGCCAGACGGCGCATATCCACTTCTTTGTCCCGAAGAGCATCAATGTTGCTAACGGGCACGCCGTAGATGCGCTCGCTTACCATGACCTTTTGACCGGTGTGTGACCAATGCACCTCGGGCACGTAGACCAGCCGGCCGTCGGAAAAATTTCGCCGCAGTTGCGATGCATTGGCGGCCTCTCGGCGCAGATCTAGCTCATCTAGCAGTGTGCGCTCGTAATCGCGTGCCACCTCAACGGCCTTCAGGCGACGGCCAAGCGCGAATAGGGCATTGAAACCGAGAGCCAGTCGTTTGATGAGCTGCAGGTCCTTGGCAATCGTGCGTTCGACGCGGGGGCGCAACACTTTGACGACCACATTTTCGCCACTAGGCAAGACGGCGCGATGAACTTGTGCGACGGAAGCTGCGGCCAATGGCGTTCGATCAAACTGGGTAAATAGGCTGTCGATCGGCGCACCGAGTGATTTCTCAATAATATCGATAGCGATATCACTGTCGAATGGCGGTACTTGGTCTTGCAACAAGGCCAACTCGTCGGCTAGATCATCGGGCAATAAATCCCGGCGGGTAGAGAGAAGCTGCCCAAACTTGATAAATACCGGACCCAGCTCTTCCAGTGCGCATCTTAAGCGAGCCCCAGGTGCCAATTGTGGCCCATGCCAACCCTTGGGATTCATACCGACAACAAGCTTTAGCCATAGACTGCGTCGCTCTTCGGGCACCAGTAGATCGAGCCGGTGCCTAACAACGACTCGGTAAACCTCAAATAGTCTGCCGATCACTGCGGGTACTCGCCGAGTCGCTTAGCCAGGCGTTGTATGCGCGACTGTAGACGGTCGACACGCAAACCGAGACGCCCCACTTCCTGGTAAAAGTGCTCGAGCTCTGCTCCGGGTGGCGACAATCGGCCTTCCTCTAAAATAAACTCCGATAACTGACGACGCAGGCTTTTTCGAGCGCTTTGACTCCAAGAAAAAAAAGCCCGAAGCAGTTTGGCTAACTGATGGCCCGCCACGTCGCCCAGAGCATCGACCAGAGGTGCTTCCCAATCGATGTCCATCTTGCTCAATATTTGCTGAAGTGCCAATAGCGGTGCGGTGTTGCCAATAATTTCCAGCTCACTATTGATAAGGGTTGCAGCGGGATCATCGGCGGTTATCAGGGATATAAAGTCCTCCGCAGATCCTTTGACTCGGGTTGCGACCACTTCTTCACTGTACTGGCGCAGCTGCAGCTGGCCCCCCTGATCGATACTGATGGTGACTTCCACCTCAGGTCGCGTGCACTCAATCACCACGTGAGTACCCGCCATGTCCTCGAGCTCCTTGGCAGCAACCGGCGCCAAGGTTAAAGCGCGGGCCACAGCCAGTTCTAATGCGCTGAGGGCCCCAGCAATGATGGCGGGATCATGTTTCATGGCTGATCTGCTATGCCTTAATTCCGCGATGAACCGCTACGATACCGCCGGTCATATTGTGATACTGGCAGTTGACGAAGCCTGCATCTTCCATCATGCCCATCAGGGTGTCTTGATCGGGGTGTTTACGAATCGATTCTGCTAAATAACGATAGCTCTCTGCATCGTTAGCTACCCACTTACCCATCAGCGGCAATACTCGGAAGGAGTAGGTGTCGTAAACCTGCTCCAGCAGGGGGTTAGTGGGTTTAGAAAATTCCAAAACCAGTAAGCGACCCCCGGGTTTCAGGACGCGCTCCATAGAACGGAGTGCTTTCTCTTTGTCGGTTACGTTGCGCAAACCAAAGGCGATGGTGATGCAATCGATGCTGTTGTCGGGGAACGCAAGTGCCTGAGCATCACATTGCACAGTATGCACGTTGCCGACCACACCCTGGTCAATCAGTCGATCTCTACCCACCGCAAGCATAGACGCGTTGATATCCGCCAGAATGACCTTGCCTTCGGCGCCGACGATACGTGAAAAGCGCGCGGCTAGGTCGCCCGTGCCACCCGCAATATCGAGTACCGTTTGGCCAGGCCGGACCGCGCTAAGCTCGATCGTAAAGCGCTTCCACAGGCGATGAATGCCGACAGACATCAGGTCATTCATCATGTCATATCGACTGGCTACCGAGTCAAAGACGCCACGCACGAGCTGCTCTTTATCACCGCGCTTGACGCGCTTAAAGCCAAAATCGGTGCTATCGCCATCGGCTGATGCCGTCTGCTCGTCGCTCTGATCTTGCGTACTCATATGGGACATCCCCTGCAACTTTGAGGGCGATATAGGTGTTTCGGCCCTGACGTAACTAATTGTACCCGATGCCCGCGCTGGGTATTAGGGAATGAATTGCACCACTTGAATATCCGGATCTCGACTTGCCCCAGCCGCCGCTAGTTGGTCGAGGTAACTGCGCCAGAGATTGCTTTGCTGTTCACCCAAGTGTCGTAGGTATTCCCAAGTATAAATGCCACTGTCGTGGCCATCATCGAATACCAATTGCAGCGCATAGTGACCCTGTGGACGCAACTGCTCGATGGCGACTTGGCTCTTCCCCGTTTGGAGTTGCTCCTGACCTGGCCCATGGCCACGTACTTCAGCTGAAGGTGAGTGTACTCGCAAGAACTCAGCACTGAGCACATAGCGTTGGCCGTCGTCGAAACTCAGCTCTAACTCGCGTCTACTGCGGGCGTAGTGTATTCGAGTGGGCTTTGACACGGGCATAGATCCTTGGGCAGTTCCTATTAAAGAATAAAACGCGATAGGTCTTGGTTTTGAACAAGGTCACCCAGACGCTCATCGACAAACGTTGCATCAATGGTGACCGACTTGTGCTCAAGTCCGGTATCGGCAGCGCTAAAGGAAATATCCTCGAGTAGACGCTCCATGACGGTGTGTAGCCGCCGAGCGCCGATATTTTCAGCACGCTCGTTCACCGCCCAGGCAATTTCTGCAAGCCGATTGATGGCGTCATCGGTGAATTCTACCGATAGTCCTTCAGTGCCCAGCAACGCCTGGTATTGGGCGGTTAGCGCCGCTTTGGGTTCGGTTAGTATGCGCCTGAAATCTTCAGGACTCAGTGCTTGTAATTCAACACGGATGGGCAGGCGCCCCTGTAATTCGGGGATGAGATCGGCGGGCTTCGAGAGATGAAACGCTCCCGATGCAATAAAGAGAATGTGGTCTGTTTTTATGCTGCCGTGCTTAGTCGTGACTGAACAGCCTTCAATAAGCGGTAGCAAGTCACGCTGCACCCCTTCCCGAGATACATCGGCGCCGCCGGATTCGCCTCGTTTGGCGACTTTGTCGAGTTCATCGATGAAAATTATGCCGTTCTGTTCTGCCGCTTCAAGGGCTTCAGCTTTCAAATCTTCCTGATTAACTAACTTACCGGCTTCCTCCTCCCGGAGCACCTTCAAAGCGTCCCGCACAGGCATTTTGCGGGTTTTGCCTCCGCTCTTCATGGATGAGAACAAACCTTGAAGTTGCTGGGTCATTTCTTCCATGCCGGGTGGCGCCATAATATCGACGGCAGCACCGTTACCCCGGGTCTCTATTTCAACCTCACGATCGTCCAGGCCGCCTTCGCGCAATTTTTTTCGCAGTATTTGGCGCGTGCCAGCGTTGGCATCGTCACGACCAGGGGGTAGAAGTATGTCGAGTAGTCGCTCCTCGGCGGCCTCTTCAGCCCGAAACTGAACCCGCTCAAACGCGCTCTCGCGGTGAATTTTTACCGAGGTTTCAACCAGATCGCGGATCATCGATTCAACATCGCGACCTACATAGCCTACTTCGGTGAATTTGGTGGCCTCAACCTTCACGAACGGGGCGTTCGCCATTTTGGCTAAGCGTCGAGCGATTTCAGTTTTACCGACCCCGGTCGGGCCAATCATCAAGATGTTCTTTGGCGTAATTTCGGCGCGCAATTCAGGTTCAAGCTGTAGTCGACGCCAACGGTTGCGCAGGGCAATGGCCACAGCACGCTTGGCCTCCGCTTGGCCCACAATATGCTGGTCAAGGGCGTGAACGATCTCGCGAGGCGTCATGGTAGACATGCTTTATCCCAGTGTTTCGATGGTGTGATGATGATTGGTGAAAACGCAGATATCGCCGGCAATTGATAACCCACGTTTGACTACCTCGGGCGCGCTGAGCTCGGTAGTGTCGAGCATGGCACGGGCGGCTGCCTGGGCGTAAGGACCCCCCGAACCAATGGCAATCAAATTGTCTTCGGGTTCGATGACGTCGCCATTACCGGTAATCACCAAGGACGTTTGAGCATCGGCAACAGCAAGTAAGGCCTCTAGCCGTCGAAGAGCACGCTCTGAACGCCACAGTTTAGCCAACTCTACGGCAGCTCGAGTAAGTTGACCCTGATACTTCTCTAGTTGCGCCTCAAACAGTTCGAATAATGTAAAAGCGTCGGCGGTGCCCCCGGCAAACCCAGCCAATACTTGGTCTCGAAAGAGACGCCGGACCTTGCGTGCATTCCCTTTCATAACGGTGTTACCCATAGACACTTGGCCGTCGCCGCCAATGGCAACGACGCCGTTTCGGCGCACCGACAGAATGGTGGTTCCGTGGAATTGTTCCATAGTGACTCTCCTTGTACACCCGAACGTGGTGTTGAATGAAGACAAGTTCAAGGTGTGGCGATAGCAACCGTTGCCGATTAAGCCTGGATGCTCAATTGGGGGTTCGTTTTAACAGCAGCGTATCGATGGCTTGTTGCTCGGTCATGCTGCGCGCTCGCGCCACTTTAGAGCGACTATCGAAGGGCCCAATATAAACCCTAAACCAGGTGCCCGACGCGTTATCGGTTTGTTCGATGCTTGCCTCTAAACCTAAAAGTGCTAGCTCGGCCCGGCGTTGGTCGGCGTCATTGCGCAGGCGAAAAGAACCCGCCTGCAACACATATTGAACCGCTTCTGCCGGGTCGTCACGCAGCTCCGTCGGCTCTACATCATCGGCAAGATTGAGCTTTTGATTCGGAAGGAGAGTGAAAAACTTAAATCGAGGTTCATCATTCTCTACTGTCGATTCCACGGCTGGGTCGGTGGTGACAACTGGCGGCTGTGTACCGTCTCGACCGAGCTCCCAAAATACGCCGCCCGCACCCAAAATAATGCCGGTGACAAGCCCGACAAAGAA
>CBFHMA010000125.1:0-5213 GCA_965656775.1 Luminiphilus sp. | reverse complement strand
TAGCCGGTTGCGTACTGGCGGCTCTGTACGGACTGATGGATTTCACGCGCTTCAACGAGGCGGCTTGGATAGGTTTGCCCGAGGTCGGTTGGCCTGGAATCGATACCAGCTTTAGCTCCAGCTTTTGGATTATGTTGCCGGGATTCATGATTGTTACGGTCATTGGCGCATTGGAAACCTATGGTGATGGCATTGCGATTCAAGAGGTATCGAACCGGACCGAGAAACCCACCAACTTCCGTGTAGTTCAGGGTGCAGTTAATGCCGATGGACTTGGTAACCTGCTATCAGGCTTGATGGGAACATTACCCAATACCACTTACTCGACGAGTATTTCTGTCATCGACCTGACCGGTGTTGCATCCCGACGGATTGGTTTGTACGGCGGCGCCATTCTCCTCGCTTTGGCCGCATCACCGAAGATATCGGCCTTGCTCCAGTCCATACCCGGCCCTGTTGCGGGGGTGTTTATCTTCTTCCTCATCGTTTTACTGTTCGCCCACGGCATTCGCTTGATTCTCACGGACGGTTTCAACTTCGACCATGGGGTTATTTTCGGGATCTCCTTGTGGGCGGGCATCGGATTTCAAGGACAGTCGGTCTTCCATGATTTGATGCCACCCCAAGTTGCACAGCTGCTCGACAATGGTATGACCACCGGCGGTATTACTGCGGTTTTGCTGTCCCTGTTAGTGTCTTTGAAACGCGGTCGCAGTTTCGCGAAACGCTTTCCTTCCTCTCTGGCTTCGCTGCCCGATGTGTTGGACTTCGTTAAGGAGCGAGGTAGAGCCATGGGCTGGCGTGGTGAGGAGCTCAGTAAGCTGCAACTCGCCGTAGAAGAGGCATTCCTGTATCAGATTGATGATTTTGGTGATCTCGCGGGACAAACCACCCGTGTTTCGATGAGGGGCGATTCTCAGACCCTGTCAATTGAACTGGCGTGTGCGCAGGGCAATGACAATATTGAAGCGCGACTACAGGATTTACCCGAAGCACCCGTTGGGTATTCGGAGGAAGATCTGCGGCTGCGCATATTGAAAAGTTTTTGTGATGACATTGAACACCAGCAATTCCATGGGGGCGACTACTTGTCCATGACCCTAACTGCAGCCCCGGACAGTGCTATTTCAGGGATTGCCTAACGGGACACCAAAATTATGTCGATGAATGCGTCAGACACATCAGACAGTAGGTCAGCATCAGCTGCATCGTCGCTACCGATCAAACTCGATGACCTTCTGTTTAGAGTGGCGGTAGTGGTCATTGTGTTCGTTTCTGCTCTGTACGGCTTTTCCCAGGGCGCTGGCACCGAGAACTACGACGATGTAACCGATGATGGCTGGCTTGCCTGGGTTTACTACACAGTAAGCCTATTTGTATTGGGGGGCATCGAGTTGGGCGCGCCCCGTCAAGGGGGTGCTCCGGGCACTTATGCCGCGCTATGGCTGGCCTATTATCTTGCGCCGGTTGTTACCACAACGGTTATTGCGACCACCATCCGTGGCCTGCTCCAAGAGCATCGCTTAATTGGATTTACGCCTTCTAATCATGTGTTGGTGATAGGCACCGGTGAGGTCGTGGATTTATATATACAGGCCATCCATGCGGTTGATCCCGAGCGCCTTATCGTGCAGGTGACGCACTCCGATAGTGCCGTGGGCACGCTGCAGCAGGTTAAACCACTGCTGATGCAAATAACGGGTAACACCAGTGATCACGAGTTTCTTCAATCCCTGTGGTTGTCAGAGGCGTTTCGCGTCGTGGTGCTGTCCAGTGACGATCTGAATAACTTAGAAATTGCCTGGGAAATTAATGCACTGAAACCCTTGTTACCGGTGGTGGCTCACGTCTCTGATTTGGCACTACTCAGACCGGCTCACCGGATGGTGCGGTCGAAACGCAGTACCGACAGTTATCGTCCGCCGGGTGTTTTCAGTACCCATCGCATAGCGTCCTTGCGTATGTTTGATGAGGTGCTGGAACCGCGACTGCATGCTTCCGAGGGCGTGGCAGAGACCGTTGTCGTCACCGGGTTCGACCACTTTAGTCAGACGTTAGTGGAACTGCTGCTTAGTCGTGGTGCCGGTGAAATCGAGAAGTTGGTCATTGTCGATGAGGCCGCCACAGAAAATATGTTCCTGTTGCAGGAGGACGTGGCGTTCAGTGAAGTCCCGGTAGCCTGTGTCGATGGTAATCCAGAGCATCCCGCGACATGGGACGCCGTTGCACAAACCATTGGAGGCAGTCGATCGACCATTGCGGTGCTGGCAACCGCCGATGCCGATAAGAACTTTCGCGCATCGATGCTGCTACACAATCAACCGGATCCGCCAAAGGTATATCTGCGGTGTTTCCGACACTCGACGTTTTATCGGGTGTTAGCGGCACAACTCGATACCGAATTACTGTGCCTCGAGGATGTGTTGCAACAGGCACTCGAACATCACTACGAGGCATTAGCCGCTTCTTAGGGATACGCTAGGGATCAAAAAGCGCTTAATGCATCGGCCACGTCATCGCGCAAATCGAGCAGAGAATCGAGCGCTGAAATTTCCAGTACTTTTTGTACAGGGGGTGTGGCACTGCACAGCTTCAGTGTGCCGCCACTACCGTTTAACTGCTTTGCTGCTTGAACAAAGACCCGCAAGCCTAAGCTGCTGACGTATTCAAGTTTCGCTAAATCCAACAATACCTTACCGCTGTCACAACTTGCGATGAGGCTCAGTAAATCACTAGACGTACTTTCTGCGGAAACCGCATCGAGTCTGCCGATGATGGTGCATACCATGATGTCGCCCTCGAGCCTTGACTCAATATTATCTGCCATGGGTATTCTCTCTCATATGAAGGTTAAATGTGGGCGACAGCTGTGTGAGCAGTCCGTTGTTGCACTTAATAGCGCGTCCACTACTGAAAAGTGAGTTCTACTAGGGAAAAGTCGTCTTCGAAGATATCGGACTGTTGAATCGCAGCAACGGTATCACGAATTTCTCTCAAACCGTTGGGGCCCGTGTTAAGGGGCGCACTCAGCAGCGGCATAAAGTCTTCCAGGGTCATTTCCCTGCCATCTTGATACTGCACTTCGTAGACGCCATCGCTATACACGTACAGGCGATCGTTCAGGCCAATGTGGGTGGTTTTTTCCTTAAAGGGTAGCCCGGGCATGGTGCCCACGGGCATGGCCGGTGTCACTAGACACTCGGGCTCCGGTTGGCCTGCACGGTAGAGTAGGGCGGGTGGGTGACCGGCACTGGCATAACGTAGTTCACCGCTTTGTCGGCTGTAGACCCCGTACCACATAGTGAAGTACATATTGTTGTGACGCTCCATCTCGAAAACATCATTGAGACAGGCAAGCACGGCATTGGGTTGCTTGAAATCCACGCTGCCCAATGACTCATTCGCTAGCGCATTCATGACAGACACCGACAGTAGCGCTGCACCAACACCATGGCCACAGACGTCGAGTAGGTAAATGATGAGATTGTCTTCGTCGAGCCATCGGTAGCCGAAGGAGTCACCGCCTACCGACGAGCACGATTCAAAGTCCCAGCGGATATTGACGGTGCCCTCGGTCGGTGCCGGTAACAGTGAGCGCACGTAATCAGCAGCTTCAGCTAACTCCCCGGCCAGTATACGCTGGTTTTCTGCCAGCGCTTCGAAGGCAGCATTGCGCTCGAGTAGATGAATATAGCCTTCCGAGTGATGCTTAATGCGCGCCAGCAGCTCTATGCGATCGGGCAATTTTACCAAGTAATCGTTGGCGCCGCGGGTGAATGACTCAGCTTTGACAACGGGGTCTTCTTGGCTCGATAGCACGATGGCAGGTACGTGCTTGAGTTGTTCGTGCTGTTTATATTGCTCCACGAGGGACAAGCCATCGATACCCGGCATCACTAAGTCTTGTAAGATCACCGTCGGTTTGAAGGTTTCAGCTACAGCGATGGCCTCTTCAGGTTTCTGACAGTAACTATATTCAAGCCATTCCTCGTCGGCCAACATACGGCGTACTGCTTCACCGACCATACGCTGATCGTCAACCAGTAATACCCTAACAAGATGGCGCGTTTCCGGCGTCTCTGGCACTGTGAATTCGGTCATAGTAAGCACTCACCTTATGTGTTTGATTAAGTAGTCTGCAATCTCCGGAGGATCGGCGACCCACGCTGCGGCGCCGTTTGCCACAGCTGCCTGAGGCATGCCGTAGACCACACAACTTTGCTCAGATTGGCTGATGGTATAGAGGCCCGCTTTGCGCATTTGCAATAAGCCCGCCGCACCATCGCTGCCAATACCGGTAAGAAGTACGCCGATGCTGCCTGCCGGTGCCATTGTGGCGGCACTGCTGAATAGGACATCGATGGATGGACAGTAATAGGAGCCCTTGACGTTGGCTTCAAAGCGTAACTGACTTGCGCTTGTTAGCCTGCTATGGCTGCTTGAATTCAGCACATAAACATGTCCTGATTGCAATGTGGTTTCGCCATCGGTGAGCGCAAGGGGTAATCGGCATTCGCTCTGTAACCAGTCGGCAAAGCCTTGTACAAACTCCGGATCGATATGCTGCGCGACGACGACGGCAGCGTCGAAATCTGAGGGCAGTGCCTTAAGAATAGTACTCAGCACACCAGGCCCCCCGGTAGAAGCACCCAGCAGCACCAGACGGCATAGGTTTGATGTGGGCTCGTTCTCTCCGCGACCGCTAGTGCTGAACCCTTCGCTGGGTAGTTGGCGCAATATATCGAGTATCTTTTTACGCAGCGCGTTGCCATCGTCAGACTGGCGATTGTCCCCAACCACTGGGGTCGTCGTGACGTCCAGTGCGCCATACCCCATGGCTTCGTAAACCAGATCCAGATGCCCTTCGATAGTAGAGGTGACGATTAAAATTGGGCAGGGACTGTCGCGCATAATACGTCGCGTTGCTTCAGCGCCGTTCATCACTGGCATCACTAGGTCCATGAGTACGATATCGGGGGTATCGCGCTTACAGTGCTCAACGGCCATGGCACCGTCGGTGGCGGTCCAAACGACCTTGAACCTCGGCTCCGGGGACAGCGCTTTTTCGATCACGCGGGTCGCGAAGCTAACGTCGTTCACTATGGCTATACGTATTGTCATGGCCCGGTTATCGCTGGGGGGCGCCGATGAGTTCATAGACCGCATCGACCAAATTGGAGTCAGCGAAACTGCTCTTGCTGACATAGTGGTTG
>CBFHMA010000124.1:3576-5372 GCA_965656775.1 Luminiphilus sp. | reverse complement strand
TCCAAATATAAAGAGCGACGCCGGGAAACCGAGACCCGTATGCGGCGCACCCTGGAAAACCTTGAGCGATTGACCGACCTCCGTGAGGAGCTTGAACGTCAGTTGTCCCACCTACAACGGCAAGCTCAGGCAGCCGAACGTTACGGTGAATTAAAAGCCGAAGAACGGGATATTAAAGCTCAGTTGCTGGCCCTACAGTGGCGTGAATACCAGCAGAACAGCGAACTGAGCCGGCAACGTATTAGCGAGCTAGAAGTCCAGCAAGAAGCTGAGCGCGCAGCCCTTGAACATGCTGTGACAGCCATAGAGTCGTTGCGATTGGCTTTGAGTGACGTTAACGAGCAATTTAATACTGTTCAGGCAGACTACTACAGCGTTGGCGGTGAAGTGACTCGCCTCGAACAGGCACTGCGATTTCAGCAGGAGCGCCGAGTAAGTATTTCAGAGGACTTACGCCAAACGGAAGAGTCCTTGCAAGAGGCTAGAGGTCATCTTAATGCGGATCGCGAGCGTCTTGCTGTGTGGCGGGAAGAGCTCGCTTCCATAGAGCCCGATCTGTTGGAGCAGCGAGAGACAGCCGAGGCGGCAAACCTGGCGCTGGCCGACGCTGAGCAAGCCATGACCCAGTGGCAGGCACAGTGGGACGCCTTTAATCAGAGGGCCGCTGGTCCTAAACAGAACTCCGAGGTACAGCAAAGTCGGATTGTCTATCTAGAGCAAGTACTTCGACGTTTACAGGAGCGTATTGGGAAGCTTGAACTTGCCGCATCTGAACTGGTGGACGACGATATGGGCATATCGGTCGACGAGCTTGATTTGAAGATTGAAGAGATCAACATGATCGTTGCCCAGCGCGAGAGCGAGATAGAACAGCTCGACCAAACAATCCAGCGGCACCGCGCCGATATGGAACAGTTGCGACAGGAACAAGATCGGTACCGAGTCCGGTTGCAGCAATTACGCGGCCAACAGGCATCGCTGCTGGCGCTTCAAGAGGCAGCGACAGAAGACTCAGAGGCTCAGGCCTTGACCGAATGGCTGGCTTCACAACAACGGTCACCCGTTGGTTCGGTGTTTGAGTCGTTAACGGTGGCCGATGCTTGGACCGGCGCGGTTGAGCAGGTGCTGGGAAATGCCCTGACGGGTTTATGCATTAGTGACCTGAACCAATTGTTGTCGAATCAGTTTGCATCGGTGCCCTCTGGAGCTTGCCTATTAAGTCCCGATGGCTCACTTGATGCCCCGAGCGGCACCCTCGCTGCCGAGGTACGAGGCCCCGCTGCCCTGATGGGCTGGCTGGCCAATGTGTACACCGCTATGGACCTTGCTAGCGCACTCGAGCGCTTACCGAGTTTGCCAGCAGGGGCATCGGTCATTACCCCCGAGGGCCTTTGGTTGGGCCATGGTTGGGCCCGTTCGCGTTCTGCCGCCCTGTCCGGCGCTGGAGTGATCGAACGCAAGGCGGCACTGGAAATGCTAGAGCAAGATATCGAGCTTGCCGAAGCGCAGTTGTTACAAGTCGACGAGCGGCTAGAGCAGCTTCGTCATCAGCGCCAAGATAGCGAAGCCAAGCTCGCCGATGGTCAGCGATTACTCAAGGAAGCCGTGCGCAACCAGGCTAACCTCAGCGCCGAGCGCAAGACCCAGGTTGCCGCTATCGAGCAAACCCGTCAACGTCAGCAGCAACTCAATAGCGATTCGGCAGAGGCGCGTGCACAGTTTGATAGTGAACAAACCACGTTGGTGGCAGCGCGCTCTGAGCTTGCCATTGCCATTGAACAAATGGCTGAAGATGG
>CBFHMA010000124.1:0-3263 GCA_965656775.1 Luminiphilus sp. | reverse complement strand
CGACAGATGGTCGCAGAACGTGAGCACGCTATGCGTGAGCAAGAGCAGTTGAAAGCTGCGGCGGAGCAGCGGATACAGGCTGTGCACGGTAGTACGGAAGCTGAGCGGTTAAAGCAAGCAGAGCGTACCGTTCGTATTGAAAATCTCGAGGCTCAGTTTCGAGAGATAGAGGCCAACGTCAACGAGGTTGTGGCGGGTTTACCTGAGGAAGCCAGCGAGCCAGAGTGGCAAGTTAAAGCAGAGCGAGTGGCGGCTAAGATTCAGCGACTTGGCCCCATTAATCTGGCGGCAATCGATGAGTGTGCACGACAATCCGAGCGTAAACAGTATCTCGATGCCCAAGATGAGGATTTGCGCTCGGCCCTTGAAACCCTCGAGTCGGCAATCCGTAAGATCGATAAAGAGACCCGTGCTCGTTTCAAAGAAACCTTCGATCAAGTCAATGCCGGCTTCTCGGAGCTATTCCCTCGAGTCTTTGGAGGCGGTACCGCCAGCCTGGAAATGACCGGCGATGACCTACTCGATACGGGTGTGGCGATTATGGCCAGACCACCGGGTAAAAAGAACAGCACCATCCATTTGTTGTCCGGTGGTGAGAAAGCTATGACGGCTATTGCGTTGGTGTTTTCGATATTCCAATTGAACCCCGCACCGTTTTGTATGCTCGATGAGGTCGATGCCCCACTGGATGACGCGAACGTAGGACGCTATGCGCGTATGGTCAAAGAGATGTCCGAAAAGGTGCAATTTATCTTCATCACCCACAATAAAATTACAATGGAAGTGGCTGATCAGTTAATGGGGGTTACGATGCACGAGCCCGGTGTATCTCGTCTGGTAACCGTAGATATTGAAGAAGCTGCGCAACTCGCAGCCAGTTAGTAATAGATTCTGACCGTGAGGCAGAGGGAGTCATGGATCTGAAAGATTGGATGTTAGTTGTGGGCGCTGGTCTGGTGATGGCTGTGCTCATTGATGCCGCCCGACGGGTACAACTTCAGCGTCGTAATCACATCCGGATGAATGCCAAGGTCCGTCGCGATGCCGATAACGACGATGAACCGTTTAATTTGTTGTCGGAGCTGCCAAACGGTGGGGCGCGCATCGTGCGTCGCGATGACCTACAGCAAGAAACGTCTGCGTCAGAGCCAGAGCCGGTCGCGATGGAGGCGTTGGTAGAAGACGATATTTTGCTCGATGGAGAGGGCTGGTCTGCCAAGGAGCCCGAGTCCTGGGCTGTCGATGCTGATGACAGCGTGCCTCAGCCCCTAGCCGATAGTTACTCAGATACCGAGCTACAGGATATTAGTGTTGATCCTGCGCCTAAGAACCTTGGGTCTAGTGAGTCGGAATCCAACGCTGGTGTGACCGGTGAGACCCTTGATTGGTTGGCTGAAATCGATGCACCGGAACCGGAGATGCAGCCCGAGGCACGTCTGCCCCGATCGATTGATCCCCATGTCTTTGTCCTAAATGTCGTGGCGCGCGATGAGCTAGGCTTCGCGGGGGAAGATGTTTTACATATTTTGCTGGCTTGTGACCTGCGCTTTGGCGATATGGATTTCTTTCATCGTCACGAGCAATCGGCAGGTCGGGGACCTATACAGTTCAGCGTCGCTAACATGATGAAACCCGGTGTCTTTGACATCGATAAAATGTCACAGCTGCGCACGGGGGGGTTGATGTTTTTTGTCACCTTACCCGGACCCGACGACATGCTCCAAGCCTTTGATTATATGTATGAAACAGCCCGTACCGTGGCAAAGAACCTCAACGGTGATGTGCTCGATGATACGCGCAGTGCCATCACTCGCCAGAGCCTTGAGCACATGCGGCAACAAATTCGGGAACTAGAGCGTCGCGTCGCGATGGAGCGACGCCGTCGTTGACCCAAAATCTATGACCCCAGAGCAAGAGATTGCAGCACTCTCGACTCAGCTACGTCGTTGGAATGCCGCTTATTACCAGCAGGATACGCCCTCGGTTACCGATGCCGAGTACGACCGAGCGATGGTTCGCCTCCGGGAGCTGGAAGCAGAGCACTCAGATCTTGCGTTAGCCGATTCACCCACCCAGCGGGTTGGTGCGGCGCCTATCGATGCCTTCAGTACCGTTGAACACAAGCTGCCCATGTTGTCGTTGGATAACGCGTTTAGCGATGAAGATTTGGCGGCTTTTAACGCGCGCGTGGAGGAGCGCCTTGGTCAGGTTACCGAGGCGATTCAATACTGTTGCGAGCCAAAACTCGACGGTATTGCGGTTAGCATTTTCTGGCATCGAGGTCGATTGGTGCGTGCTGCAACCAGAGGCGATGGCTACACGGGCGAAGACATCACCGTCAACGTGAAAACAGTGTCTAACGTACCTCTTGTGCTGAATCCCGGGGGTTGGCCCGAGATATTAGAGGCGCGCGGCGAGGTCTACATGCCTCGTGAGGGATTTGAAAAGCTGAATGAGCGAGCCCGGGGGGCGGGTGACAAAACGTTCGTGAATCCGCGTAATGCCGCTGCGGGGAGTTTGCGCCAACTCGACAGTCGTATTACCGCGCGCCGTCCCCTGGCATTTTGCGCCTATTCGCTGGGGTATACCGAAGGCGAATCGGCTTTACCCGACTGCCACAGTGCCACAATGGCCCTTCTTGGCGAGTGGGGGCTTCCAATTTCTGAGTACGCACGCACTGTGATAGGTGTGAATGCCTGTATTGATTATTACAAGGATATGACCGTCCGCCGTGATGCATTGCCCTTTGATATCGACGGTATCGTTTACAAAGTGGACCAGCTGGCCCTGCAACAGCGGTTGGGATTCGTATCCCGGGCGCCTCGCTGGGCCATAGCCCGTAAATTCCCGGCCCAAGAAGAGGCTACCCAGCTCATTGATGTCGACTTTCAGGTTGGGCGCACGGGTGCCATTACACCGGTGGCGCGACTACAACCTGTTTTTGTGGGCGGTGTCACCGTGAGCAACGCTACGTTGCATAACGCCGATGAAATTGATCGATTAGGTTTACGTTTGGGCGATCAGGTTGTGGTGCGACGTGCGGGCGACGTGATTCCCCAGGTGGTTTCAGTCCTCATCGAGCAACGTCCAGTGGATGCCCGGGTTATTGAGTTCCCGAGCACCTGTCCAGCCTGTGGTTCGACGGTTGAGCGCGATGAGGGAGAAGCCGTCTATCGATGTGTTGGTGGTTTGGTGTGTCCAGCGCAACGCAAGGCCGCCTTACGTCACTTTGTATCCCGTAAAGCAATGGATATCGACGGCAT
>CBFHMA010000123.1:0-5487 GCA_965656775.1 Luminiphilus sp. | reverse complement strand
GGACCCACATGAATAAGATGTTCGATACGTGCAACATTAATACCGGCCAGACGTTCTATTAATTGACCATGAACAACCATATAACGCGCATCAGAGACATTTAGTACATGCTCGAGAACGGCACCCTTGAACGCCGTGTTGAGCGGCACAAACACGGCACCCAAATAGTTAATGGCCATGAATGTTAAGATGGCTTCTTTACTGTCAAACATCCAAACCACTACGTGGTCGCCACGATCTACACCTTCACTTGCTAGCCCACCCGCGAGGTCACGCACCTTTGTGATCAGTTCCCTATAAGTCCATTCCTCGCCGTCTTCAAAGACTGCGAATACCTTATCGGGCGTTTCGTTGGCGTAGCGTTCGAGCACGTAGCGGGTCACGCATGTGTCCCTGCTTGGGATCCTAGGGTCCGAGGTAGAGGAGGAAGATTGCATGTCCGCTAGCTCCGTATCATTTTCGTTGTGTTTGACTTTTTATTGGGTGTAACGGGTTGACAGGAGTAATGGCGGCTTCGTGATCCTGTTTGTGTTCACGTGCCCTCACCACGGCATCCACCATCATTAACGTGTGGTTTGTAATATCTAACCGGGAGCGCTTGCCCTCGGGTGAGTACCACTGAGCTACCCAAGTGATTATTCCTCCGATGGTGGTCGCCGTGAGCACCGGATCGACAATTTGGAAATCACCCAGTCGATCACCTTCGGTAAGAAGATCGGCTAGCTGATGGTCGAAGAGTTTTCGCAAGTCGCGTATCTCACGGGCCTTTGTCCCATCGAGGTTCTTCTCTTCACGTTCATAGACCACGATGAATTTTCGGTACTCAAAAATGATGGCGAGTACAGATTCAACAACCTTTCTCAGGCGATCGCTGGGTGGACGGTCTAATACGGCCGCCCGTTGTATAGCCTCTAGGGACAGCGCGATACCAAGTCGGCAGATATCGTAGAGAAGATCGCTTTTGTTCGAGTAATAGCTGTAGATAAAGGGTTTTGTGACTTCCAGTGCTTGCGCAACTGCGTCGAGCGTTGTGCTTTCATAGCCACGCTCGAAAAACAGTGAGCAAGCCTCTTCGCGTATGCGTCGACGCTTAAAGTCGGACACTTCAGACTTTAAATTACCCGAAGAGGTAGTCACAGATGGCAGGGGCTGGCTTGTCACTAGGCTTTAACCATTTCCAATATAGTCATGACATCCTCGGGTCCGTTAATGGGCCGCGGATTCGTGCGTGACCAAAAATCGAGCATCGTGTATTCGGCAATTAATGGCAGTTGGTCGTCTGTCACGTTAACTTCAGGTAGCGAGCGTGGCATACCGAGGCCTCGGATGAATTCATCGAGTACTGCACTAGCGTCCTCACCAGCCCGACCGAAACACTCGCTAATATGCTGCTGTTTTTCACCATTGACGGGCTTGTTGTAAGCGAGCACCGCGGGCGCCATCACACAAGAGCAATAGCCATGCGGTACATCGGCAGTACCACCGAGCACATGACCTATGGCATGACTGGCACCCATGGGAACACCACCGATAATCGGGATCATAGACTGCCAAGCGCCGACCTGGCAGCGGAGTCTGGCATCGAGGTCATCGGGGTTCGCCTGAACGTCAGGTAGGGCCTTGCTAAGGAGTCGCAAAGCACTGGCGGCAACGCCGTCACAAAAATGATTAGAGTGTTTTGATCCCAGTGCTTCCAATGCATGATCGACCGAGCGCACGCCGGTTGATGTCCAAAGCCACTCGGGTGTATAGACCGTGAGCGCTGGGTCAAGCACGATGGCTATGGGTGCCATCATTCGATGGGTGTAGCCCTGTTTCTTGTTTTCACGATCGTCTGTCACGCCGCCCATGGTGTTGAATTCACCGCCAGAGAGCGTGGTCGGGCAGCAAATAACCCGGATATCGGGCGCCTCGAAATCGGGAACGACGGTATCACCGGCCTCGTTGACGTAAACGTAGAAGCCCTCAAAGTCCTCAAAGTTTCGGATATTGTGCTTCAAACCCAACGCTATAACTTTCCCGGCGTCGGTTACCGAGCCGCCGCCTACTGTGATGATGAGATCGGCGTCCACTTCCCGTGCAGCCTCAATGGCCTGAAGTACATCTGTGCGCGGTGCGTGAGGACCAATGCCATCAAACACTTTGGCGAGCCGTGCCCCAAGGGCTTCTTCGATGAGAGCGATTTCATTAGTGGTGGCACGCATGGTCGAGCTGACCAGTAGGAAGATGCGTTGTGCCCCCAAAGTGGTGGCTTCTTCGGCGAGGGCGTCGGCGGCACGCCTGCCGATATGCACCCTCTCTGTGGCAGTCAAACCAAGGGTTGCGCTGTCTGCTGAAAACATAGCCTGTCCTTTAATTTTGTTGTTTTGAGACCACTTGCTACTGAGCGTATCAATTGCTTACCGACAAGTAAACTGTTATACCAATGGGTATATCACTACACAATAACCACCACAAAGCTGACTGTTATGAGCGAAAAACCTGCCAATAAACCGCGTACCTGCACATCAGGTATCGAGTTGAAACCCTATTACACGGCGGCTGATATACCGGAGCACCATCGCCCCAACGTCGATGTGGCTCCGGGAGAAGCCCAGTTCCATCGGGGGTTCCACACCAGCGGTTATCGGTCAAAGCCATGGCGGATTTTTCAGCTGAGCGGTTTTGGTAAGCCAGAGGACGAGAACGAACGCATTAAGTTCTTGCTGAAAAACGGCGAGACCGGCTTCATTATGGAGCACGATCGCAACACCGCTGACCACTGTTACAACGTGACCCACCCCGATGTCATAGCGCGTCGTGAAGACGTTGGTTTGACCGGCGCAGTCATGCAAAGCGTTCGTGATACCGCCATCTGTATGGATGGCTTGCCAGTCGATACATCGTTTGGGCATGCCGGGGGTGCTGTGGTTCAACACGCCCCTTTTGCGCTCGCCGCCTACTGGACTGTTGCCAAGGGACGGGGTTTTGACTTGGCCACTCTCAGTGGTACGGGGCAAAGCGATTTTAATCTGACCTATTTAGGGTGCGTGACTAAGGAGCAAATACCCACTCAGGCAGGTTTGCGCTTTAACGCCGACATTATCGAATTTTGCGACCAGCATCTTCCACGGTGGGTGCCCGTTTCTATTGCCGGTTACAACGCGGCCGACACCGGCCTAACACCCGATCAAGAATTGGGCGTGCTGTTTGCGAATGCGGTCGAGTACCTCGATGAAATTCAACGCCGCGGCAACATGCCCCTTGTTCGCGCAGCGCGCGGCTGTGGCGGTGTGAGTTTTCGGGCATCCATTAATATCATTGAGGAAGCGTGCAAGATGCGTGCTGCTCGGCTGATGTGGAGTCAGTTGTTAGTAGAGCGCTACAACATCACGGATCCTAAAGTGCGTAATCTTCGCATTCACTGTGTTACAGCGGGCTCGAAGATGACGTACCAGCAGCCTCTGAATAACATCGTTCGGGGGACTGTGATGGCTCTGGGGGCAATCTTAGGCGGGGTGCAGTCACTGGGCGTGTCAGGCTATGACGAAGCGCTTTCTATACCCTCGGAACACGCGCATCAGATGTCGGTACGTATCCAGCAAGTCTTGCAGGAAGAGACTGGCATTGCCGATGTCACTGATCCATTGGGTGGCTCGTTCTATGTCGAAACACTTACGGCACAGCTGGTCGATAAAGCATGGGCATTCTTTGAGGAAATCCAGCAACAGGGTGGTTATTTAGCTGCCCTCGATTCCGGTTGGCTGCACGCACAAGCTGCCGAAAATCAGTATCAGGAATTTATGCACACCGAGTCGGGTGAGCAGAAGGTTATTGGGGTCAACTGCTTCCGTGATGATGAGTCGCCTTTTGAGGTCGATGGCTTCATGGGTACCGATGACGCCTTCGATGTCGCCACCGACCGTTTGAACGAGGTCTTGCGCAGTCGTCATGAGGCTGGTGCTGCCTCGGCACTTAAACAGCTAGCCGCCGACTGCCGCAGTGATAAAAACATCATGCCCGCCATGATGGATGCATTGGCGGCCGAGGTCACGCTAGGTGAGATTGGCGACGTCTATCGGGAAGTCTTCGGTAACTGGACGACCCCTATCCAAACCTAGGAGACCACGGCATGGATAACTCTCAAAAACGTATTCTCATGGCTAAGACAGGTCTTGACGGTCATTGGCGTGGGCCAACCATTGTAGCAAGAGCTCTTCGAGACGCCGGTTTCGAAGTCATCATGATTGGTATGGCTAGCACCGACGACATTGTCTCTGCCGCGATAGATGAAGATGTGGACTTAGTCGGCCTTAATGTGGGTGGCCATATTGATGTGGCCATTCGCGCCATTGAACAGGTTCGAGCAGTGCGCTTGGGGCTGCCCATTTTTGCTGGTGGCACCATTCCACCCCACGCGGCCAAGCAGCTCGAGAGCTTGGGTGTTGAGGTTTATCCGCCCGGCTCGCAGCTAGTCGACATTGTCGATGCCGCCGAGCGGCTAACTGGCACTCGATAGCTTCCCATGGGCACGACCATTCAGACTATGCTCGAAGCAGCTATGGCGGGCAATCGCGTTTGTCTTGCCAGATTGCTCAGCCAAATTGAACGTTCACCGGCCATTGAGTCTGAACTGCGACGTGCTTTGAGCGGTATCGACGCTAAGGCAGTGGTCGTGGGTGTTACAGGTCCACCGGGCGCGGGAAAATCGACGCTAATAAGTGCGCTCTTGGCACCTGCCACCGACGCTATGGGTCAGACGGCAGTACTGGCAATTGACCCCTCCTCTCCTTTTTCGGGGGGTGCATTACTAGGTGATCGTGTGCGTATGCAAAGCCATGGCCTTGGTAATCGGGTATTCATTCGATCGATGGCGTCCCGAGGGGAAAGTGGTGGATTGGCCCGGACCACTGCCACTGCTGTTCAGCTACTTGATGCCTGTGGCTGGCCACTCATTATTCTGGAAACATTGGGTATTGGGCAGGTTGAGCTCGATGTCATGGATTTAGCGACTGTCGTTATGGTGGTGCTCAACCCAGGTTGGGGCGATACCTTTCAAGCTAATAAGGCCGGGCTTACGGAGGCGGGTGACCTTTTTGTCATTAACAAGGCCGATAAAGAGGGTGCTGCTCAAACGCGCTCGGATTTAAACGATTCATTGGCACTGTTGCAATCACCGCTTCCCATTTCTATCGTTGACACGGTGGCCACTAAGCACCAGGGCATCGAAGACTTGTGGTGTGGTATCGAGCAGTATTTGAGTGGTGCCCGTGAACTTGGCCTTCTCTCGCAAAAACAAGCTGAGCGCAGACGGCGTCTGTTACTCCGCATTCTTGAGCGCGATTTACTTGCTTACATGCAGCAGTATCTTGGCAGTGACCTCGGCAGCCAACAGGTGTCGGCTGTCTTGTCTGGGGATAAATCAATTGAAGATCTACAAGCTGATTTGTTGGCCCACCTATCGCGCGCTAAAAACAACGAGTCCCAAAAGGTATTGTGATGAACGCG
>CBFHMA010000122.1:0-5517 GCA_965656775.1 Luminiphilus sp. | reverse complement strand
CACGCAAAATCGCGGCGGCTTCCGAGCCCTTGTAGCGGGTGTTGAGGGTGACCAGTGTGCCGCCGGCCCAGTGCACACCCAGCGCCGCGACGATCCACTGCCAACTGTTGGGCGCCCAGATAGCTGCACGGCCACCCTTTTGGAACCCGTCATGCCTAAGTGCAATACCGAGCTCACGTGCTCTGTTTAGGGTATCGGTGAACGAGAGTACTTCCGTGCCATCGACAATGAATGGACGGGATCCATGGAAGGTGGCGGCTGATTGCAGTAGTTCAACCGTGGTGGCAGCGTTGGGATAGCCGTCGTTGGGGGCGGGCGTTGTCATTATCACTCTAGCCTTTTAGGAATGACTCCAACCTACGGCCGGCCACTTCACTTGTCATAGTCTCTATGGAGGATGATCCCTTTCCTGCGCGGCTTTGATACTGGCGGTTCACTCGGAGAACCCTAGGAAAGGACAGCGCGATGGACAAGTTACTCGGCGCCCGTGATGCCGTGGCCGCCATTCAAGATGGCATGACCGTAGGTATTGGTGGTTGGGGGCCCAGGCGTAAACCGATGGCGCTGGTACGGGAGTTATTGCGCTCCGACGTGAAAGATCTCACGGTTGTCAGCTATGGCGGCGCCGATGTAGGGCTGTTGTGTGCGGCAGGCAAAGTCCGCAAAGTGATTTTTGCGTTTGTGTCCCTCGATTTTATGCCTCTGGAACCGGCGTTTCGAAAAGCCCGCGAGTCAGGTGCCATTGAGGTGATGGAAATCGACGAGGGTATGATGTTGCTGGGCTTGCGCGCGGCTGCGTGGGGTGTGCCTTTTATTCCCACTCAAGTGGGCTTAGGCACCGACGTGGTCAAAAACAACCCAGAACTTGCGGTCATCGATAGCCCTTACGACGATAAAGAGTGGCTGGCGGTCCCAGCTCTGAAGCTCGATGTATCGCTACTGCACGCCAGCAATGCCAGCCGTCGGGGTGTGTGTGAAATTGCCAGCCCCGATCACTACATGGATGACTGGTTTGCTCGAGCGGCCAAGCACACCATTGTTTCTACCGACAATGTAGTCGACGACCAACACTTCCACGATCCCAATGTGGCACGTCGAGTATTCTGGGAGCGCGCCGAAACACAGGCAGTGGTGCATACCACCTGCGGTGCCCATCCCAGCTCCAATGACCCGAGCCACGGTTTCGATGTGACCCACTTCAAGCAATACGCACAGCTGATCACCGAGGGTGGCTACAGTGCCTGGGCTGAGGCCTTTCTTGGGGCCGACGAGGCTGACTATTTAGCGGCGGTCGGCGGCGTCGATGCCATCCATGCATTGCCACAGCCCGTCTATTAAGACGCTCGATTGAGGACGAATCCTATGATGTATTCCCTTGCAGAACTTATGGTTTGCGCCGCAAGTCGGGTGTTCGACCACGACGGAGAAGTGCTGGCGACGGGGATTGGCTTGCTCCCTCGCTTGGCCGCCAGTTTGGCGATGCGCACGACCAATCCCGATATGATGATGACCGATAGCCAGTCATTCATGCTGTCGACGCCCAACCCCGTGTCAGGGTTTCAAGGACACGCGACTCAGGCCAATGAGAATTGGATGGGTTTTGCCCGCATCTTCGATAACGTGTGGAGCGGGAAGCGCCATGCGCTGGTCGGTCCCAGCCAAATTGACCGATTCGGTCAAACCAATATTTCAGCGCTGGGCGGTACCTACAACGCGCCCAAAGTACAACTGCTGGGTGTGCGCGGCTTCCCGGGTAATTCGATTAGTCACGCCAATTCATTTTTTGTCCCAAAGCATTCCACACGCACGTTTGTGGCAGGTGAGTGCGATGTGGTGTGTTCCATTGGCTACAACCCCTCGCGATTACCCAAGGGTTATACGATGGACGACATTGATATTCGTCAGATCATTACCGACCTGTGTGTAATGGATTTCAAAGGCCCTGATCATCAGCTGCGGGTCGTGAGCTTGCATCCAGGGGTTAGCCTTGAAGAGGTGCAAGACAACACGGGCTTCGAACTTGCGGTTGCGGAATCAGTGCCGGTTACCGACGCGCCCAGCGCCGAGCAGCTTGCCATTATCGAGCAGTTAGACCCCAAAAATGCCCGAGCCAAACAGCTAAAAGACAACCCACCGGGCGTTCGCAATAGCGCACAGGAGGCCTGACCATGGCAGAACAAACCACCGATAGCATGCCCGCAGATCAAGATGACAGTATTGTCTTGTACGAAGCCGCCGAAGGTATTGCGTGGATCACCATGAATCGGCCCCAGTATAACAATGCCCAAAACGGCCGCATGACCTATTTACTGGATGCGGCGTTCCAACGGGCAGTGGCCGATGATGAGGTCAAAGTCATTGTATTGAAGGGTGAGGGCAAGCATTTTTCCGCGGGTCACGACATTGGCACCCCGGGACGCGATGTTCACCTAAGCCAAGAGCGCACCTCTATGTGGTATGACCACGCCAACAAACAAGGGGGCGAGTACCTGTACGTGCGTGAAGCAGAAGCTTATTTGGGCATGTGCCGGCGCTGGCGCGACATTCCAAAGCCCACCGTTGCAGCGGTACAGGGCGCCTGTATTGCCGGTGGTTTAATGCTGGCTTGGGTCTGCGACTTAATCGTGGCCACTGACGACGCATACTTCTCCGACCCTGTGGTTCGCATGGGTATTCCTGGGGTTGAATATTTTGCGCATCCCTATGAGCTCAATCCGCGAATCGCTAAAGAGTTTCTATTTACCGGTAACAAGATGGGCGCCGAGCGGGCTTACCAGATGGGCATGGTCAATCAGATTAGCTCGCGGGATAGCTTGCTCGATGATGTTGGCGCCCTAGCCGCAAAGATTGCCACCATGCCCCGCCTTGGATTGGCGCTTACGAAGCAGGCCATCAATAACGTTGAAGATCTTCAGGGCAAACGCACCGGTATGGAGGCTGCGTTTGCCTGGCACCACTTTGCCCACGCGCATAACGATTTGGTTTCCGGCGACAAGCTGGGTGGTTTTGATGCCAAAGCCATGGCTAAAGCCAATAAGGAACAAGGTAGCTAATCGATATGGATTTAACCTACACCGACAAGCAAGTAGCGTTTCGAGCGGAACTGCGGGATTGGTTATCGGCCAATGTCCCAAAAACACCCTTAGCATCCTTTGACACCGCCGAGGGTTTTGAGGCTCACCGGGAGTGGGAGCGAACCCTGGCCAAAGGCAACTGGGGCATGGTCACCTGGCCTACCGAATTCGGCGGTCGGGGTTGTGATCTTATAGAGTGGCTTATCTTCGAAGAAGAATACTACCGTGCCGGCGCCCCACTGCGGGTCAACCAAAACGGCATATTCTTGCTTGGCCCCACCCTCATGGAGTACGGGACACCCGAGCAAAAAGCGCGGTTCATACCGGCTATGGCAAGCGGTGACGAAATATGGGCCCAGGGCTGGTCGGAGCCCAATGCCGGATCCGACATGGCCGCTATTCGTTGCCGAGCCGATCGAGAGGGTGATGAGTACGTTATCAATGGTCAAAAAATCTGGTCGACGCGGGCTGTGTTCGCCGATTGGGTATTTGGATTATTTCGCACAGACCCCGAGTCAGAACGTCACCATGGCATCTCAAAAATTTTGGTGCCCCTAAACGCCAAGGGGGTAACCGTACGTCCCATTCCCCAATTGAACGGGTTGCCGGGTTTCGCGGAAATCTTCTTCGATGATGTTCGGGTACCGGTTTTCAATCGCTTAGGTGGCGAAGGGGAGGGCTGGCGCATTGCCATGGCGACAGCGGGCTTCGAGCGCGGCTTAATGTTGCGCAGTCCCGCTCGATTCCAGCAGGCGTCGAAGCGCCTTGTAGAGCTCTATCGGCAACGTGGCGACGATATTATCGACCCGGCCGCGGAAGATGCGGTTGTGCGCTGTTACATGGATGCAGAGGCCTATGCGCTGTCTACCTATCAGACCGCATCGAAATTGGCCGCTGGTGGCAGCATTGGCCCAGAAGCCAGCTGCAACAAGATCTTTTGGTCGGAGATGGATCTGTTGATTCATGAGACCGCCATGAAACTACTTGGCCCACTGGCTGAAATTGAACCCACCACCGCTGCTGAAATAGCGGAATTGGGCACGTGGCTCGATGGCTTCCAGTTTGCCCAATCAGGTCCTATCTATGCGGGCACCAATGAAATCCAACGCAACATTATTGCCGAGCGCATGCTTGGTATGCCGCGAAAGTAAGGAGTGATTTTATGAATTTTACTTTCGATGATGATCAGCTGGCATACCGAGATGCCGTTGAGGCAATGTTGCAAGGGGAAGTCTCGGCCGATCGAATTCGGGCGCGCTGGGAAACCTCAACGGGTATCGATGAAGCCTTGGTTGCACAGGTACAGGCGTTGGGTCTTGGCAGCATGCTGGTGCCAGAAAGCCTCGGCGGCTTGGGTCTGGGGCCGGTCGACTTTATTTTGTTGGCGGAAGCCTGCGGTCGTGTTGCGCTGCCAGAAGCGGTCGTCGATTCCGTGATGGTGGCAACACCACTACTGGTTGATGTCCTCGATCGAGGCCTTGGCAATGGCTCGGTGCAACGGGTCATCGAGGGGCTGTGTGCGGGCGACTTATCGGTGGGTGTGGGGCACCCGATCAATCCTTGTATCAATTTCGCCGACAGCACCGATTGGCTGTTGTTGGCCCGCGGCGAAGCACTGTATCTCGTACCCACCGACCAGGCCGAACTGAGCGCTGTCAAAAGTGTTGACCCCAGCCGACGTCTCTTTGAAGTCAATTTTGAACCCAATCCAGAGCAGCGTATTGCCGATGGCGATGCAGGCGCTACCCTGTGGCGCTCCACCTTGAATCGAGGCGCATTAGCCACCGCCGCGGTGCTGCTTGGCCTGGCAGACGGCATTGTGCGCCAGTGTGTCCAGTACAGCAGCGATCGACAGCAATTCGGCCGCCCCATCGGCGCCAATCAAGCGGTCAAGCACCTAATGGCGGATGTGGCGGTACAAATGGAATACGCACGGCCGGTTATCCATCGCGCAGCTTACACGGTGGGTGTGGCGCCGACCCGGGCAGATTTTGCGGTCTCCCATGCCAAAGTAGCCGCAGCCAGAGCGGCACTGTTGGCTGGACGCAACGGTATTCAGGTACATGGCGCAATGGGCTACACCTGGGAATGCGACCTGCACATCTGGGTCAAGCGGGCCTGGGCGCTGACCCGCGAGTACGGTGGCGAAGGTTTCCACAAAAACCGGATTCATCAGTGGTTGCAGCAACCTAATGCTTTACTCGGCCCAGAATTCACCTTTGGTCGAGGCTCGCTACTCGACAGCTCCGCAGCGTAAAAAGGAAACCCCAATGGCTAACCGCCCTCAAGCATATATTGTCGATGCTCTGCGTACCCCAACCGGCCGGCGTAAAGGCAGCCTTGCCGGCATTCATGGCGCCGATTTGGGTGCCTCGGTGTTAAAAGCTATCGTCGATCGCAATGGGATTCCCGATGCCGACTACGATGATGTCATTTTTGGTTG
>CBFHMA010000121.1:0-5531 GCA_965656775.1 Luminiphilus sp. | reverse complement strand
ACAAAACTGTGCTCACCCTAGTGGCTTGGGTGTTGTTCAGTGTCACGCTGGTTGTGCATTGGCGAACGGGCTGGCGCATAGCAACCGCCGTTACTCTGATGTTCGCGGGCTTCACTTGCATGTGCCTGGGTTTCTTTGGCTCTAAATTGGTACTGGAATTAATGATTTAGGCAGCTCCGAGATAGCCGCTTTCTGACCCTGCGCTAAAGCCGTCATAGAATAGGCAATCGAGACTTGCCAGGGCCCCACTTTTTTTACACCATCCCTACTCAATCTAACCGAAGCGCTGCTACTTGAACGACGCCCCGCTGGGACTACTTTTCACCGCTCTCGTTGTACTGATTTTCGTGTCAGGGTTCTTTTCGAGTTCTGAGACCAGCATGATGTCTTTGAACCGATATCGCCTGAAGCATCTGCGTAATCAGGGCCATCGAGGGGCGCGCCGCGCATCAAAATTGCTCGATCGTCCCGACCGGCTCATTGGGCTCATTCTCATTGGCAACAACCTTGTCAATATTTTGGCATCTGCCATTGCCACCGTTATCGCCATCCGCCTTTATGGCGACGCGGGAATCGCTGTTGCCACGCTATTGCTGACCCTTGTTATTCTCATCTTCGCCGAGATCACACCCAAAACCATCGCCGCGCTGCACCCCGAACGGGTCGCCTTTCCCTTCAGCTTCGTGCTACTGCCCATGTTGAAGCTCTTCATGCCTTTCGTGGCGGCCATTAACGGTATCACCAATGGTATTTTACGCATTATGGGCTTCCGACCCGACAAGCAGAGCGGAGAAGCCCTATCGCAAGAGGAACTGAGAACTATCGTCACCGAATCGGGTTCTATGATTCCGTCGCGGCACCGACGGATGCTAGTCAATATTCTCGATTTGGAGCAGGTCACGGTCGACGACATTATGGTGCCCCGCAACGAGGTCTACGGCATCGACCTCGACGATGATGACGACGACATCCTCAAACAACTGCAGGAGAGCAAACACACACTGCTTCCGGTATGGCGTGAAGATATCAACGACATCAAAGGGGTGCTCCACATGCGCAATTTAAGCCGCGTGCTAAGTGCCGATGGACTAAACCGAGACGCCCTGCTGCAGGAAATTGAAACACCCTATTTCATTCCCGAAAACACACCACTTCACACCCAGTTATTGCAGTTCCAGCAAAAAAAGGTGCGATTGGGCATGGTGGTCGATGAATACGGCGATGTCATGGGACTGGTAGCCCTAGAGGACATCCTCGAAGAAATCGTTGGCGAATTCACATCTAACTTGGCGGAAGAAAGCGAGGAAATTCAGCCCCTCGCCGATGGCAGCCATCTTTGCTCAGGGACCATCAGCATTCGGGACCTTAACAAACAACAGGGTTGGGATCTGCCGACGGACGGCCCCAAGACGCTCAGTGGTTTGGCACTCGAAGCGTTAGAAGCTTTCCCCAGCGGCTCTGTCGCGGTGAAAATCCCCGGCTATTTACTGCAGGTTGAGGCTATCGAGGGCACACTCATTAGCAAAGTCAAAATAAAGCCAATCACGGGTGTTGACGCTAACACCTAGAGCGCTGACCTGTGATCTCTACCGTGTGGACGCCGCTACGGAATCAGCGGCAACTTGTTATAACAATTTGATGGACTGACGGGCGTCTCGACGCTCATGACAGCGCGCAAGAATTGCGCGTTTTTGATCGTCATCGGCCATAAACCAGTCAGTGATTTCATCCCCCGTACGGAAGCACCCTTCGCAAACGTCATCGACATCAAGCACACAAACGGCGATGCAGGGGGAATTTACGGACTGTTTAGTCATCCATCACCTCGAGCTTGTTACTAAATAACACCGCGTTATCGATGTAGTGGCGGGCGCCTGCGGTCATCGCGGCAATTTGTTCTGCTGTCAATGTCGCCTTGACCTTTGCTGGCGCCCCAAGAACCAAGGAGTTATCGGGTATATGGGTTCCACCCGTGACCAACGCCCCGGCGCCGATCAGACAGTTTTTACCGATCACAGCGCCGTCGAGCACCACTGCGTTGATACCTACCAGAGTTCCCTCACCAAGGGTGCAACCGTGCACCATGGCATTGTGACCGATAGTAACGCCATCACCAACAATACACGGCGTACCTGGGTCCGCATGCAAAACAGCTCCGTCCTGAACGTTGGCACCGGCACCAATCTCTATGTATTCAACATCGCCGCGAATAACAGCCGAAAACCACACACTAGCGCCAGTCTTCAGTAAAACATCACCAATAACAGCGGCGTTCGGCGCAATGAAATGCCCCTCCCCCTCGAGTCGAACCCGTTTGTCGGCCAAAGCGTATTTCACGTCGAATCTCCTGTGGACTAACCGTCCTTTATTTGGACGCTATAGATTAGGGCTCGGGATTTGCCTGCGTACTGTAAAACGCCGCCGCAAACTGATCGAATTCATCGTTCTCAATAGCCAGGCGTATACCCGCCATATGGGTTTGGTAGTATCGCAAATTATGGATAGTGGCCAACTGAGAACCTAACATCTCGTTGCACTTCGTAAGGTGATGTAGGTACGCCCTGCTAAAATTCTCACAGGTGTAGCAGTCGCAGTTAGCATCGACAGGGGCCGTACTGGTTTTGTGTCGGGCATTCTTCAACTTAATCACACCAGTACTGGTGAACAAGTGTCCGTTACGGGCATTCCGGGTAGGCATGACGCAGTCAAACATATCAATGCCTCTGCGCACACTCTCCAATAAGTCCCCCGGCGTGCCCACCCCCATCAAATAGCGAGGCTTATGCGCTGGCAGATGGTCGGCGGTGACATCTAGCACGTGCATCATGTCTTCCTTGGGTTCACCCACCGATAAGCCACCAATAGCGTAACCATCGAAGCCAATATCAACCAAACCCGCCAGCGACTCGCGGCGCAGTGGCTCGTACATCCCGCCTTGCACAATGCCAAACAAGGCCGATGGATTGTCTCCATGTGCGTGCTTACTGCGCCGAGCCCAACGCAGTGACAATTCCATCGACCGACGCGCCTCATCTTCAGTAGCGGGGAACGGCGTGCACTCGTCGAATATCATGACAATGTCACTGCCCAAATCCCGCTGAATAGCCATGGAGGTTTCTGGGTCCAGGAATACCCTAGCGCCGTCTACCGGCGAGCGAAACGTCACCCCTTCCTCAGCCACTTTACGCATAGCGCCCAAGCTGAACACTTGAAAGCCACCCGAATCGGTCAAGATGGGACCTTGCCAAGACATAAAGTCGTGTAAATCACCATGCTGACGAATGATATCGGTGCCCGGTCGCAACCATAAATGGAAGGTATTGCCGAGCACGATTTGCGCACCTATCGCCTCGATATCACGGGGCAACATACCCTTGACAGTGCCGTAGGTACCCACGGGCATAAATGCAGGGGTCTCGACAATACCGCGCTGGAAAGTCATTCGACCACGACGTGCCACCACATCTTTTTTTAGTAGGTCAAACTGCATTAATAACGTCCTAGGCTCTGGCGTTAGGGTGCGGGGTCACCAACATGGCATCGCCATAACTGAAAAAACGATAGCGCTGACGAATAGCTTCCGCATAGGCGGCCAGTACCTGCTCACGCCCCGCAAAGGCTGACACCAACATGACCAAAGTCGACTCAGGCAGATGGAAATTAGTAATCATGGCGTCGACCACATGGAACTGCTTGCCGGGATAAATAAAAATATCGCTCTCGCCCTTAAAGGGTTGCAACTGGCCGGTCTGAGCTGCGGTCTCTAAGGACCTAACCGCGGTAGTTCCAACGGCCACCACACGTCCACCCCGGTTACGACAGGCCATCACCGCCGCAACAACCGCCTCGGACACTTCTAAAAATTCACTGTGCATAGCGTGCTGGCGTATGTCATCGACCCTCACTGGCTGAAAAGTGCCAGCCCCGACATGCAGTGTCAGCTCTGCGCTTGCGACGCCGCGCGCTTTGAGGTCGTCGAGCAAACACTGATCGAAGTGCAATCCCGCAGTGGGCGCAGCTACCGCACCCTCATGTTTGGCATATACCGTTTGATACCGCTCTTTGTCACGGGCCTCATCAGAACGCTCGATATAGGGCGGTAGTGGCATGTGCCCAAATCGCCGTAATAATTCAGGCCATGTGCCGTGTTCGGGCTCTAAAATAAACAGCGCACCTTCACGGCCGATGACCCGAAGACCGAATTCGCTAGCATCAGCGTTTTCGTCAGCGGTGATGTAAATGCAGCCACCGGGCTTCGGTGCCTTACTGGCACGGACATGAACTACTGCTGTGCCATCGCCCCGAATACGCTCGATCAGACATTCGACCCGTCCGCCACTGTGTTTCTGACCCCATAATCGGGCCGGTATCACTTTGGTGTTATTGAATACCAACAGGTCATTGGGGCTTAACCAATCGGCAATATCGGCGAATTGGCGATGCTCAACCTCACCTGAAGCGCCATTAAGCAATAACAGTCGAGACGCCGTGCGCTCGGGCAGCGGCTCTTGAGCGATGAGTTCTGGCGGAAGCTCAAATAAAAAATCGTGGCGGTGCATAGGGCGGCTAGGATCTCCTGGTCAGTTTGTGACGGGTGACTTCCATGAAACCCTGTCACAAAAAAGCCGGCAAGTTGCCGGCTTTCGGGACGTTCGCTGTAACAGAACGTCTGTTATTCTGCAGCCTCTTCCGCCGGTGCTTCGGCTTCGGCTTCGGCCTCAGCTTCGGGTTCCGCCTCTGGCGCAGCGGGTACGCTGACGGTGATCAGTGCTTCAGCAAGCAAGATATTCACTTTTTCTTCGCCGTTAATCGGCTTACCACTGCCGTCTTGAACGGCGTAGCGCTCATCGCCGCGCTTAAAAATCCGATAATCTGCGGTTTTTTTAACCAGCGTCATCGCCATGTCTTTTCTCCCCTCGAGATACTCAGAAACACGCTGCCGGGCCAGTCCCGGTGCCTGAGTTGGGGCCGAAGTTTACCCTAAAGCGCACTTAGTGGCACTCAGTGATTGCCGTTTGTAACGAAATTGTTATAATCCGCGCCCTTCAGTTCCAGGCCGGAGTGGTGGAATTGGTAGACACAGGGGATTCAAAATCCCCCGCCCTTAAAAGCGTGCCGGTTCAAGTCCGGCCTCCGGTACCATTTAGCGACTGATGCGCCTTTGTTCAGTCCTGCAACAAACCCGCCACATCGGCGAAGCTCAGTCGCATCGCCGCCGCCACAGCGTTGAAGTAGTCTATTTCGGCGTAGCTGATGCGATCATCGGCCGCCATCACTTCCTTCAAAGCGCCAATCGCTAGCACTCGCATATCCTCAGAGACCTTGGAAGCAAGCTTAGCGACCGGTCGCAACGAACTTTCCTGAGCCTGGGCAATGGCCTCACTGCGGATAGTCGCGGCGTCATAACTTTCGCCCGTGTACTCTTGCATGATGCGCTGGATCATCTCGACTTCCGTGCTGTCAGTGTGCAGATCAACACGAGAGGCCTTCGTAAGAATGGTGAGCAACAACGTCTTGAACGTATCTCTCTC
>CBFHMA010000120.1:0-5554 GCA_965656775.1 Luminiphilus sp. | reverse complement strand
GATAACCGGGTAGCCGATGTCTCGGGCAATGCGTAGTATTTCGTCCGGATCCTCGGGGATGGCACCCTCAGACCCTGGTACGATCGGCACCCCAGAGCGCTTCATCTGGTTCTTGGCCGATACCTTGTCACCCATGAGACGAATCGTTTCAGCGGTGGGACCAATAAAAATAAAGCCACTCTTTTCCACTTGTTCAGCGAAATCGGCATTCTCAGATAGAAAGCCATAGCCGGGGTGAATGGCGTCTGCGTTGGTGACCTCGGCGGCACTGATAATGGCCGGCACGTGTAAGTAGCTCAACTTCGATGGCGGAGCGCCAATACACACGGCTTGATCGGCTAAACGGACGTGCTTCAGTTCGCGATCAACCGTCGAGTGTACGGCGATGGTTTCAATACCGAGCTCGCGACAAGCTCGCAGAACACGCAGTGCAATTTCGCCACGGTTAGCAATAAGAACTCTTTCAAGCATGGGAATATCTCCCGATGGGGCGGCAGCTGCCACCCAGATCGTCAGGCAATAGAAATTAAGGGCTGATCAAACTCAACCGGCTCGCCGTTCTCTACGTGGATAGCCGTTACCGTCCCCGCGCGATCGGCCTCAATCTGGTTCATCATTTTCATCGCCTCGACAATGCATAGAACGTCACCGACACGCACCGTCTGACCCACTTCGACAAAAGCAGCAGCCTCGGGCGATGACGCTCGATAGAAGGTGCCAACCATAGGCGATAACACGGCATTGGTTTTATCCGGTGCGGCGGGGGACTCGGGGGGGGCAGCGGGTTCTGCCGGGGCTGGGGCTGCAGCGACGGGAGCAGGCATAGGGGCCGGCGGCGCATGCGCTGCGGGGGCAGCTACAACGTTCATATTGCGGCTAATACGAACCGATTCTTCACCTTCTTTAATCTCGATTTCGTCAATATTTGACTCTTCAAGGAGTTCAATCAGTTTTTTGACTTTTCTTATATCCATGGTCAGTCCTCGTTAGGAATCCGTGGTGACGAGCGTATTGACAGCGGCGGCTAACGCGCAGTCGTACCCAAAACTGCCAAGGCCGCAAATGACGCCTTGAGCAATATCTGAAAAATAACTGTGCCGGCGGAAAGCCTCACGCGCATGCACGTTAGACAAGTGAACCTCGATGAAAGGCAACGCAACACCCAACAGGGCATCACGTATTGCGATACTGGTATGGGTATAAGCGCCGGGATTAATGATGATGAACTGCACACCGTTGGTGCTCGCCTGTTGGATAGCATCGATTAGTTCACCTTCGTGGTTACTCTGAAAGCACGCTAGCGTAATGCCCGCGCGCTGGGCCTCTGCCACCAGCCGCTGATTGATATCGTTCAGAGTCTCGGTGCCGTAAATATCAGGCTGACGACGCCCCAGCATGTTGAGGTTAGGTCCATGCACTACCAGAAGATCTGACATCGCACCTATTTCCCGACTACTTAGCGCCACTTCCCGACCAGATCACGTAAAACCCAGCCACCAGTGGCGCAGTGTGAACCAAAGGACATCACTCTGTCTAACAAAATGCACGGTTAGGGAAAATTATCGACTTTTCGCCGACGTTAACCGGTATTTAAGTAGCCATTATTGGATGTGGTTAAAAACTAACCAGTTTCTCTTTAACCCCAGTGGCAGCAGTAGTATCATCGCCGTCCCTTTCGCGAAGCCCACTACCCTTGCTGAAGCCGCCGCCCATGACCGCCAACACACCTATAACAATAGGCAGTCATACACTACCCAATCAGGTGGTGCTGGCACCTATGGCGGGGGTTAGTGATGCACCCTTCAGGGAGCTGTGTCTAACGCTGGGTGCCGGCATGGCGGTGGCCGAGATGGTCAGCGCCGATTTGCGGCTAAAGGACACGCGTAAAAGTCGCCTAAGACGGCAAAAAAGCGCCTCGGAATCGCTCAGATCGGTACAAATCGTGGGCAGTGACCCCGCCATGCTGGCGGAAGCTGCGCGCTTCAACGAAGCCGAGGGGGCCGACATCATCGATATCAATATGGGCTGCCCGGCCAAAAAGGTGTGCCGCAAAGCCGCAGGCTCTGCACTACTTGCCGATGAAACCTTGGTTGAACAGATACTGTCGGCGGTAGTCAACGCCGTGACCGTACCGGTAACCCTTAAAATTCGCACGGGCGTGCATCGGGATGCTCGCAACGGGCCGCGCATTGCCCAGATCGCTGAAGATTGTGGCGTGGCACTTCTCTCCGTGCACGGCCGCACACGAGCGGATCGCTTCAAGGGTGAAGCCGAGTACGACACCATTGCCGAGATTGTTCAACGTGTGCGCATACCCGTACTGGCCAATGGCGACATCGACAGCGCCGCAAAAGCACGAGCAGTACTAGCGTACACCGGTGCTTCAGGGGTAATGATTGGACGCGCAGCCCAAGGACAGCCTTGGCTTCCCGGGTTAATCGCTCGCCAATTAGCAGGGGAGATCGACGTCGAAGCGCCACCATTGACCCAACAATTTGACCTAATGGTGACCTACCTTGATGCATTGCATCAGTTCTATGGCCCAATCATGGGTGTGCGTATCGCGCGCAAACACATCGGATGGTTTTTAGACAACCTCAACATCAGCGATGTCACTCACCCAGAGGGCTTAACCGCCGCAAGTGCTGACGCACTTGAGGGGGCACACCTGCAGTCAATAAAGCGAGACTTCAACCAACTCGAAGACGACCATCAACAGCGCTATTGGTTATGTCAATTGGCTGAACATCTGGCGCTGCGCCACAGGGAGTCCGCACTTTGCCCTGCTAACGGTCCCCATAAAACGTCTCAGCAGAACACCCAAGCGGCCTTGATGCTAGACAGTAACCATAACAACAGAGGATTTGCAGCACCTTGAACACAAACGATAGCCACAATCCCGTAGCAGACCAAGATGCATCAGCACCGAGGGAGCACGTTACACCCGACACCGAGCCGCCACCGCCTCTGCGCGATAGTGCAGAAATCGCTATTGCCTATTTTTTGCAGCAGCTTGAAGGGGAATGCCAAACCGGCCTGCATGACATGGTGCTGTCGCAGGTTGAGGAACCCCTGCTGCAAGCCATCATGGACCACACGGCAGGGAACCAGAGTCGAGCTGCACACTTGTTAGGGCTGAACCGCGGAACATTGCGCAAAAAACTACGCCGCTATGGCTTGCTCGCAGCGACGGATGCCTAAACAGTCACACCGTTAACGGCCTTCCAAGGTAGCCACGCCGAAAGCACCGTTACCACTACCATCGATTTTTGATGCCAAAACACGAGAACCCAGCTATGAATGACCCGCAATTTCGCCCTGTACGACGCGCTTTAATCAGTGTTTCTGACAAAACAGGCATCACAGAGTTTGCTCAGGCGCTGATCGAACGACAGGTTGAGTTGTTATCGACCGGTGGCACCTGTCGCCTACTTCAGCAGGCAGGGTTACCTGTTACCGAGGTATCGGATCACACCGGATTCCCTGAGATGATGGATGGCCGCGTCAAAACACTACACCCGAGCATACATGGTGGCATTTTAGGCCGCCGTGGTGTCGACGATGCCGTCATGGCGGAACATGATATCGCCGCCATCGACATGGTCATCGTCAATCTTTACCCCTTCGAAGCCACTGTTGCTCGGCCTGATTGCTCACTGGAGGATGCGGTAGAGAACATCGATATTGGCGGTCCAACCATGGTTCGCGCTGCCGCAAAAAATCATCGGGATGTTGTGATTCTGGTCGACGCTAACGATTACAGCTGCGTGCTTGAGGAAATGGATGCCAATGACGGGCAAACGCGACTCGCTACCCGTTTCGATCTAGCCATCAAAGCCTACGAGCACACCGCGGCCTACGACGGTGCTATTGCCAACTACTTTGGTCAGCAGGTGGGCAATGGCGCTCCGGCTTTCCCGCGCACACTGAACTTACAATTCGAGAAAGCGCAGGATATGCGTTACGGCGAAAACCCTCATCAGAAGGCGGCTTTTTACCGGGAACGCACGGTCGCTGAAGCGGGCATTGCGAGCGCCGTTCAGCTACAGGGTAAGGAACTGTCATACAACAATGTAGCCGATACCGACGCAGCCCTTGAATGTGTGAAGAACTTTGAAGCACCCGCTTGCGTCATTGTGAAACATGCAAACCCCTGCGGTGTCGCCACCGCCGATGACTTGCTGTCGGCCTATGAGCTGGCGTTTGAAACAGATCCTGAGTCGGCTTTTGGCGGCATCATTGCGTTCAACCGCGAACTGGATGCCAACACCGCCAGCGCTATCGTTGAGCGGCAGTTTGTGGAGGTTATTATTGCGCCGAACGTGAGTGATGAAGCCGTCACCATCGTGGCCGACAAGAAGAATGTACGTCTACTGCGAACGGGACAGTGGTCCTCCCCCCTACCCAGCCAAGACTTTAAACGGGTTAATGGTGGCCTTCTGGTGCAGGACCGTGACGACGGCATGGTCAGTCGATCGGATCTAACGGTAGTGACTGAACGAGCACCAACCGATCAAGAATGGCTAGACCTACTGTTCGCTTGGAAAGTGGCGAAGTTCGTCAAGTCGAACGCCATTGTCTATGCCGCCAATAATCGCACGCTAGGTGTAGGTGCCGGTCAAATGTCGCGCGTCAATTCAGCGCGGATTGCCGCTATTAAGGCAGAGCATGCCGATCTCAACATCAAAGGCGCCGCCATGGCCTCCGATGCATTCTTCCCTTTTCGCGACGGCATCGATAACGCGGCCGAGCGTGGCATCAAGGCCGTCATCCAACCAGGCGGGTCAATCCGTGACGACGAAGTGATTGCCGCGGCCAATGAGGCTGGGATTACCATGGTGTTCACCGGCATGCGTCACTTCCGCCATTAATGGGCCGCGCTCGCAGGGCCCTGTAAAACGAAGTAATGGGAATTAAACAATGAATATACTGGTGGTTGGAAACGGTGGTCGAGAACATGCCTTGGCCTGGAAACTGGCTCAACCAGAGCACGTACATCGGGTATTTGTAGCACCCGGTAACGCGGGTACTGGGAGCGAACCCAAACTCGAGAACGTTGCCATTGATGTCATGGATTTTGACGCCCTGGCCGAATTTGCCGAACAACAGCAATGCGGTTTAACGGTGATTGGCCCTGAAGCGCCCTTGGTTGACGGTATAGTAGATTTTTTCCGAGCCCGCGGCCTGCCTTGCTTTGGCCCAAGCAAGATGGCAGCGCAATTAGAAGGTTCAAAGGCTTTCACCAAAGACTTTCTGGCACGCCACGGTATTCCTACCGGCGCCTATGCTAACTTCACCGAGACCGACAAGGCGTTGGCCTATCTACGTGAACAGGGGGTACCCATTGTTGTTAAAGCCGACGGCCTAGCGGCCGGCAAAGGGGTCATTGTGGCAGAGACCCTAGCGCAGGCAGAGGCAGCCGTGGTCGATATGCTATCGGGTAATGCCTTTGGTGAGGCGGGTTGCAGAGTCGTCATTGAGGAATTCCTAAGTGGTGAGGAGGCCAGCTTCATTGTTGTGGCCGACGGTACCCACGCACTGCCCATGGCCACCA
>CBFHMA010000119.1:0-5668 GCA_965656775.1 Luminiphilus sp. | reverse complement strand
AGGCCTTGGCTGCGCAGAATACCTTTAATGACGCTCCACAACGTGGCAGCTATGGTCAGGTGTCCACCCTCGATGCCTACATTGAGCACCTTTTGACCTACGTCGATGTGGCCGCATTACAACCGTTAAAGATTGTTTGCAACGCGGGTAATGGTGGCGCTGGGCGTGTTGTCGATGCACTTGAATCCCATTTGCCGTTCACTTTCACCAAGCTACATCACGATCCCGATGGGCACTTCCCCAGCGGTGTGCCCAACCCGTTATTAGTCGAAAATCGTGCGGTCACCGCAGATCAGGTGCGTGCCCAGGGAGCCGATTTAGGTATTGCCTGGGATGGTGATTTCGATCGTTGCTTTTTCTTTGACCATCACGGTGAGTTTGTCGAAGGCTATTACATTGTCGGTCTCCTCGCTGAAGCATTCCTGAGTAAGAGAGGCCCTCAGCGTGTGGTGCACGATCCTCGTTTGGTTTGGAATACTCGCGATATCGTAGAGGGTGCTGGTGGTGAGGCGGTGCAATCGAAAACCGGTCATGCGTTTATCAAAGAGCGTATGCGAGAGGTCGACGCGGTCTATGGCGGTGAGATGAGTGCCCATCACTATTTCCGTGATTTTGCCTACTGTGACAGCGGCATGATTCCGTGGTTGTTGGTCGCGGGCTTAATCGCAGAGAAGGGTAAGTCACTGGCTGATTTGATTGCTGAGAGAGCCGAAGCCTTCCCATGTTCTGGGGAAATCAACCGTACAATCTCAGACCCCAAGTCGCTCATCAATGCGGTCGAGGCCGCCTATGGTCATGGCTCTCGTCGGGTCGAATATGTCGATGGGTTAAGCATTGACCTCGATGATTGGCGCTTCAATTTGCGGATGTCAAATACCGAGCCGGTGGTGCGTCTTAATGTGGAAAGTCGGGGTGATCGCGATCTGATGGAACGCAAAACTGCGGAACTATTGACGATGATCGATCAGGCGTAGGTCTATGACGGCGCAAGCACGACTGAATTCGTCGGCGGTGCCATAGCGGCCCGTCTGCCTATGATACCTAACTCCATTTTTACTCCCCATTGGCAGTTCGCCACGCCAATGCAGCAGCGGCGGTTGATGGATCTAACTTATCGAGATCTGCACCCGATTCGAGTGTGGTGAGGATTTGCTTGCCAATGACTTTGCCCAGTTCAACGCCCCATTGGTCAAAGGCATTGACATCGAGTAAGCGGCTCAAAAAGAAGGTTTTATGCTCGTAAGCGGCAATCAGTGCCCCCAGGCAATAGGGCGTAACGGCATTGAACAGTAATACGGAGTGGGGGTGGTTGCCGGGCATTTCGAAATGAGGGGCTAGGGCTTCATCTTGTCCCCGAGATGTTGCGAGTGCAGCGGCTTCAATCCCTGATCGGCCTATCATTAACGCTCGGCTTTGGGCCAAGGCGTTCGCAGCTAACTTTCGATGGGCATCAATGTCGACGTCGCCGTTGGTAAGGGGCAGGATGATGTCGGCGCTGAAGGGCCGGTTGCCTTGGTGTAAAAGCTGATAATAGCTGTGTTGTCCAATGGTGCCCGCCGAACCCCATAGGATTGGTGCTGTTGGGTAATCGCAGACAGTACCATTGCTAAGGGTTACCCGTTTGCCGTTACTCTCCATGGTGAGCTGTTGCAAAAAGTCGGGAAGCGCTGAAAGCCGTTGGGCATAGGGCAAAACGGCATGGGTGTCGGTGCCAAGGCAGTTACAGTTCCAGTATTCCAGCAGCGCCAGCATCATGGGTAAGTTGCCAGCTGGAGGCGTCTCGGTAGTATGAAGGTCCATGGCCTGACCGCCATCAAGCAGGGCTTGAAAGACCTCCCAGCCACCATGAAAGGCTATCACCAAGCCTATCGCCGACCACAGGGAATATCGCCCACCGACCCAGTCCCACATGGGGTAACACTGGGTCGGGTCAATACCAAAATCCGCTGCTGCGGCAAGATTGGTTGTTACCGCTACCACGTGTCGCTGAATATCGACCTGTGCTGCCCCTGCCGACAGTAACCATTGTCGAGCACGTAGTGCATTGGTTAGGGTTTCTTCGGTGGTGAAAGACTTCGAGCAAACCACAAATAGGGTGGTGGCAGGATTGAGTGACGCGAGTATCTCGTCAAGATCCTGGGGATCAACATTGGCCACAAAGTGTGCGCGCAGGGCGGGGTTAGGGGTACTTAATGCCCGACATACCATTCGCGGCCCCAGATCTGAGCCACCAATGCCGATATTGACCACGTCGGTGAATCCCAAGTCTGAAAATCCGCGGCGTCGGCCATCATGTACCTCAGCCACCAGCGATTGCATAGCTGCCAGGGTTTTCGCGACTTCCCCGTACAAGTCTGGTAGCGCACTTTGCTGGGTGCCGCGTAGTAGGGTGTGAAGCGCTGGACGCTGCTCGGTAATGTTGACGGGTTGTCCCAGGGTTAACCGATGGAAGGACTCTGTTAGCTGATGCTCTTCAGCAAGAGCAACGAGTGCCTGTAACGCTTCGGCATCCAGGCGTTGCTTGCTAAAATCGAGCCGAATGCCCGCGGCATCGATCTGTGTGTAGTCGAGTCGCTCGTGGTCGATTTGGAACAAATCAGCGATGGCCACCTCTGCCAGCCGCAACCGGTTATGCTCAAGAAGGGGTTGCGTCTTGCTAGCAGGTATTCGCATGGTTGGTATGCTCTTGTGGTCGTTAGTGTGCTCGTTGAGTCGATAAATCAGCCAGTTGCTTTAAGGCGTCTTTCGATGGCGATTCATCCAGCGCCGACAGGGCTTTCATCGCCGCCAGTTTGTAGGCCTCTGCCTGCTGTCGAGTGTAGTCAATGCTTCCAGTCTGAGCGACGGCGTTCAGTACATCCGTTAGTGCCTCACTCGACTTGGTCTCCAATGCCGTTCGAACCAAGGCACTGTGCTCAGCGCTGCCCTCGCGCATAACGTGTATGAGCGGCAGCGTGGGTTTACCCTCATTGAGATCATCGCCAATCTGTTTCCCGGTCACGGCGGGGTCACCGATATAGTCGAGGACGTCGTCAATCATTTGGAAGGCAATACCCAGATTTAAACCGAACTGATACAACTGTTCTTGTTGCGCCAGGGGTGCACCGGCCAAGATGGCCGCGCCTCGGCAGGCAGCGGCGAACAGCGCAGCCGTTTTTCGCTGAATAACGGCAAGATACTGCTCTTCGGTACTGGCTGCATCACCGGCGCGAACCAGTTGCAACACTTCCCCTTCGGCAATGGTGTTGGTGGTGTCAGCCATATGCGATAGCAGTGCCATGTTGTCCAATTGCACCATCAGTTGGAACGCCCGCGTATAGATGAAGTCGCCGACGAGTACGCTGGGAGCATTGCCAAACTGTGCGTTAGCGGTGGGGCGTCCCCGTCGAAGGGCCGACAGGTCAACGACATCATCGTGTAGTAACGTGGCGGTGTGAATAAACTCCACAACCGCTGCGAACTTGCACTGATCGGTGGTGACCTTACCCAGGGCTTGGGCTGTGAGTAATACCAAGAGCGGCCGGAGGCGTTTGCCACCAGCGTCTACTATGTAATGGCCGATACTTTCGACCATGTCCACATCGGAGCGAAGGTGTTCCACAATCAGGTTATCGACCTGATTGAACGCCTCCGCAACGTGTTGGCGGATGTCTTCAATCACAAGGGAGTCTCCGAAACTGCGCGGATTATAGGCAAGTGAGGCGATGCATGTCATGGTTTCGGGTGAAATCGTTGCAAACTGGGCTCTTGACGCTTGTATGCGGCCTGCTCGCACCCTATACTCCGCCCCCTTAATTTATTAGACGATTTATATGACACCGGACAAATGTGCGATGTCGCCCATAGTGCCTAAGCTCTGCCCCGTCGGTTGCCGTCGGTCATACACAGCGAGCAGGCTAACTGAGAGGACCAACCATGTACGCAGTGATTGAAAGCGGTGGTAAGCAGCACCGTGTAGTTGAGGGTGAAATTCTCAAGCTCGAAAAACTTGAAGTGGCTAACGGCGAGACCATCGAATTCGATCGCGTGTTGATGCTCGGTGCGGGCTCCGATGTCAAGATTGGCGCTCCAACAGTCGAGGGTGGCATAGTCACCGCAGAAGTAGTGACTCACGGCCGCCACGAAAAGATTCGCATCGTCAAATTCAATCGTCGCAAGCACTATCGTAACGAAACCGGCCACCGCCAGTGGTACACCGAAGTTAAAATCACCGGCATCACTGGCTGATAGGAGAGCACAATGGCACACAAAAAAGCAGGTGGTAGTACCCGCAACGGTCGCGATTCCGAAAGTAAGCGCCTTGGCGTTAAAGTATTCGGTGGCCAAGCTATTAACGCTGGTGGAATCATTGTTCGACAGCGCGGTACGCGTTTCCACGCAGGTGACAATGTCGGTATGGGTAAAGACCATACGTTGTTTGCTACCGCTCAGGGCAAGGTAGAGTTCTACGTTGGTGGCCCCGACAAGCGCAAGCACGTGCGCGTCGTTAGCGCTTAAATCGAGCGCTACACAGATTGACGCAAAAAGCCTCGTCATCTGACGGGGCTTTTTTTGTTGTGTGTTCGCTCCGTCAACGTTCGCAGAAAGACACGGTACACTGACATCATGAAATTTGTAGACGAAGCCAGCATTGAAGTCTTTGCCGGAAACGGCGGCAACGGCTGCGTCAGTTTTCGACGGGAAAAATACGTGCCTCGCGGCGGCCCCGACGGCGGTGATGGGGGTGATGGGGGCAGTGTCATTCTGCTGGGTGATGACGCCCTCAACACCATGATTGACTACCGCTATACGCGCCGCTTCCGCGCCGAGAACGGTGAGTCGGGTAAGGGTCGCAACTGCACTGGTAAAGCCGGACAAGATTTGGTGCTGCCCGTACCCCTGGGCACCACGATTCTCGACGAAGACACCGGAGAAGTGCTGGGTGATATTCGTGACCAAGGTCAGCGACTCACGGTGGCCCAAGGTGGTTTCCACGGTCTGGGTAATACCCGATTTAAGTCCAGTATTAATCGAGCGCCACGTCAATCGACACCCGGTTCAGACGGTGAGGCCCGCCGCCTCAAGCTGGAGTTAAAGGTGTTAGCCGATGTCGGTTTGCTAGGCTTGCCCAACGCCGGTAAGTCGACCTTCATTCGCGCCGTGTCGGCGGCAACACCGAAAGTGGCCGATTACCCGTTTACCACCTTGGTGCCGAATCTAGGGGTGGTGAAGGTTGATACCTACCGCTCTTTCGTGGTCGCCGATATTCCTGGCTTGATTGCAGGTGCTTCCGATGGCGCGGGTTTAGGTATTCGTTTTTTAAAGCACCTGACGCGCAATCGAATTTTGTTGCACATTGTCGATTTGGCGCCACTCGACGACTCCGACCCGGCGGCTGCAGCGGTCAGTATCGTGCAAGAGTTGCAGCGCTTCAGCCCGACGCTGGCAGCTCGACCCCGATGGTTGGTTCTTAATAAAGTCGACTTGCTCGATGACAGCACCATAGCCGAGCGACGCCAAGCCGTAATAGATGCGCTGCAATGGCGGGGTCCCGTGTATACCTTGTCTGCTATTAGTCAGCAGGGTACGACGGCTATTTGTGGTGACTTGATGACATGCATCGAGACATTCAAGGAACAGGAAAGCCAAGACGAAGAGGCTGCGGCCACAGAATTGGCTGTTCAAGAGC
>CBFHMA010000118.1:0-5718 GCA_965656775.1 Luminiphilus sp. | reverse complement strand
GCGTCAATATCGAGCTCTTCAAGGGTGGCGATAACCGGCAGACGACCTACGAATTCCGGAATCAAACCAAAGCGCACTAAATCGTCTGGTTCCAATTCACCCAGCGTCTCGCCGATATTGCGCTGCTGATCTTTACTCTTCACATCCGCCGTGAAGCCGATGCCACCCTTCTCGGATCGGTTGCGAATAATCTTGTCGAGACCTGCAAAGGCACCGCCGCAAATAAACAGAATATTGCTGGTATCGACCTGCAAAAACTCCTGCTGGGGGTGTTTACGGCCCCCTTGAGGTGGTACTGACGCCACCGTCCCTTCAATAAGTTTCAACAGGGCCTGCTGAACGCCCTCACCCGATACGTCTCGGGTAATCGACGGGTTATCGGACTTGCGCGAAATCTTGTCGATTTCATCGATATAGACAATGCCCATTTGCGCGCGTTCAACGTCGTAATCGCATTTCTGAAGCAATTTCTGGATGATGTTTTCGACGTCTTCCCCGACGTAACCCGCTTCAGTAAGCGTCGTTGCGTCAGCGACGGTAAAGGGCACATCGAGTAAGCGCGCCAAGGTCTCTGCCAGCAGCGTTTTACCGCTCCCTGTCGGGCCTACCAGCAGAATATTGGATTTGCTCAACTCGACGTCATCGCCTCGTACATCGGGCGCATAACGGAGACGCTTGTAATGGTTGTAGACCGCCACCGATAAAACCCGTTTCGCACGCTGCTGACCGATAACGTACTGATCAAGAATATCGTTGATTTCTCTGGGGATAGGAAGCTTGTCAGAACTTGCCTCACCGGCTGCCTCCTGTACTTCTTCCCGAATGATGTCGTTACATAAGTCGACACATTCGTCGCAGATGAAGACTGAAGGCCCCGCAATAAGCTTGCGAACCTCGTTTTGACTCTTGCCACAGAACGAACAATACAAAAGCTTGTCGCTGTCGCCAGAGGAACTATCTTTTGCCATAAATATTTACCTCTAGTGGGCCGGTAAATCCCACTGTCCGAGCGTCAACCTTGATATGTTTCAAAAAGCAATGCAAGCGTAACGTCGGCTCACAGTGTTGGCACTAGGCGTCGGGTGCCGAAACACGCGCGCTCACGACTTCGTCAACAAGGCCATATTCTTTGCTCTGAACAGCGTCCATGAAACGATCACGCTCGGTATCGCGCTCGATCACCTCAAGGGGCTGACCCGTGTGCTCAGCCATCAATCGGTTCAGCCGCTCACGAATGATGAGGATCTCGCGGGCTTGAATATCAATATCGGTCGCTTGACCTTGCGCGCCGCCCGATGGCTGGTGAATCATGGTTCGCGCGTTCGGCAGTATGTAACGCTTACCCTTGGCACCACCGCTTAATAGAAAGGCGCCCATGGAAGCAGCCTGACCAATGCACATAGTGCTGACATCGGGTTTGATGAACTGCATAGTGTCGTAAATCGACAGGCCCGCTGTCACCGAGCCGCCGGGGCTATTAATGTATAGGTGGATGTCTTTGTCGGGGTTTTCCGACTCCAAAAACAGCAACTGCGCCACAATCAGGTTGGCCATGTAGTCTTCCACCGGACCCACCACAAATACCACGCGCTCCTTAAGCAGTCGCGAGTAAATGTCGTACGAGCGCTCTCCCCTGGAAGTTTGCTCGATCACCATAGGGATAAGCCCCAGGTTTTTGATGTCCATTGGTGCTCTGTCAAAACTCATGGTGCGTCCTTTTGGTGGGTCGGTTTCGTGACCAGGCCCAAGCCCTAGCTCAGCCCTGTGGCGGACGTGCCGTGGCCAGTGCCTCTTGATAGCTGCAGGCCTGCTCTTCGATTTTAGCACTCTCGAGCAGTTTATCGACCAACTGGTCTTCTAGTACTCGCGATTCAACTTGCGCCAACTGCTCATTCTCGGAGTAGTACCAATTAATCACTTCCTCGGGCTCTTGGTACGTAGAAGCAATGTCCTCGATGGTCTCTCTGATTTTAGCGGAATCTGCCTTCAAATCGAACTTGCCCAGCATTTCCGATAGCAAGAGCCCAAGCTTTACGCGCTTATCGGCCTGCTCCTTGAACATGTCATCGGGCAATAGGCTCTTCAAATCGAGATCTTTGTTGGGTGTACCGCCAAACTGCTGGAACATTTGGCCGCGCATCACGTCGACTTCTTGTGCTACGAGAGCACTGGGAATATCCAAGTCGGCGTGAGCCTCGATGACCGCATCGAGCACCTGCTGCTTAACGTGATTCTGTACCGCGTTACGTAACTCTCGCTCCATATTTTTACGGACTTCAGCGCGGAATGTGTCTTCACCGCCTTCTTCTACACCGTAAGCGGCAAACAATGTCGCATCGAGGGGGGCAAGCTCGAGGGTTTTTACCTCTTTCACGGTAATCGCAAACTGAACGGCCGCACCCTGAAGCTCCTCTTTGGCGTAGTCGTCAGGGAAAGTGAGATCGAGGGTCTTCTCATCGCCGGCATTCATACCGACAATGCCATCTTCAAAGCCTGGGATCATACGTCCGGAGCCCAACTCCAGTGACACGTCGTCGCCAGATCCGCCCTCAAAGGCCTCGCTATCGCGCGTGCCCACAAAGTCGATGATCACTGTATCGCCCTGCTCTGCCGGACGCTCAGCTGTGACCTGTTGGCCCTGCTGCTTACGAAACACCGCAATAATATCGTCGACATCTGCGTCGCTGACTTCGGCCACGGGTTTCGTCACCGTGAAATCGGACACATCATTGAGTGCGATTGTAGGAAAAATTTCGAACGTGGCTGTGTATTCCACATCTTGCCCAGGCTCGATGCTACGGGGCTCGATCCGGGGCTGACCGGCAGGTCGAAGCTGCTCTGACTGCACCGCCTCCTGAAAAGTTTGGCTGACCACTTCGCCCAGCACCTCTTGGCGCACGCCAGCACCGTAGCGCTGCTGCATCACTTTCATAGGTACCTTGCCGGGGCGGAAGCCAGGCATCCGGACATTGCGCGCAGCTTCACGCAAACGCTTGTCTACCGCGCTATCGACACGCTCGGCGGGCACGCCGATGGTCAGACGGCGCTCAAGGCCAGAGGTCGTTTCGACAGAAACCCGCATGCTTCACTCCTGAAAATATCATCACTGTCTGATGGGTATCGTGTGCACTGAACGTGCAATATTCGTCGTTATGGTGCGGAAGGAGAGACTCGAACTCTCACGCCTTGCGGCACTGGAACCTAAATCCAGCGCGTCTACCAATTTCGCCACTTCCGCAAAAAACAAGAGGTGTTGGCGGTTGCCGCCAATTCCAAGGGCGCGGATTGTCGCACTGGCGCGCACGACTTTCAATGCCGTGGGTCATAAGACTGTCATATTATTCGCAGGGCATGGCTTGGACGCACATCGTAGCGGTTCCATAAGTGGAATCTATTTAAGCGTTGGCCGCTGCATCCTGTTCAGAGAACTGAACCCCAATACCGGCTTGCCGGTTACCTTGGGCGCCCGGCGGAGTGATCCAGACGACCTTGCCAGCAATAGGGATCTTCTCCGGCTCATCCATCAAACTCAGTAACATAAAGACTTCATCACCAATGTGATAAGTCTTGTTGGTGGGCACGAACAGGCCACCGTTGCGTAAGAACGGCATGTAGGCGGCGTAAAGAACGGCCTTGTCCTTAATCGTTAGCGACAGAATGCCCTGCCGTGTCCCTTCACTCATAACTTTCTCGTTATTACTCTCGCGGTGTTGTGGGTATCGTAAGCCACAGTATCTGTGGCAGGGGCCCACGAGCTCCATCATTTAAGTTGCCATAGTGCACGTGATAAAGCGCTCACAGTTTACCGATCTTGCATCACTCGCGACTATCGGCAACGCTGGGCAATTTCTATCAACAGCGTGTCTCGGGCCAGATTAACGCCACGCCGCACAGCAATGAGCCAATTAAGTACGCTATCGTGCAGCTCAAACAAATCACGCTTGCGCTTCAGATCGGTACTCTGACTGACTCGAAGTCGCTGCTCGACGAGTCGTAACAAGGTCACCAATATCAGATCGAGTTCAATGTCTTTTAATGAAGCTACGGTACTACCGGGGGCAGATGCACCGTCAAGCAAAGCAGATAATTGATTGCGCAGTTCGGTAATCGTTGCAATATCACCATTTTGCAGCCATTGCATGGCTGTCATCACCTCACCATCGGCAGCCTCTAGCGCAACGGTTAGTGCCGCTACATCCTTTCCACCACACTGTGCTTGCAGCCATGCCAGCGCCTGATCGGGGCTTGGCACTGGGGTTTGCATCAGCTGACAGCGAGAGCGAACGGTGGCAGGCAAGTCGCTAGGACGAGCGCTGACCAGCAACAAATTACCATTGCCGGGTGGTTCTTCGAGGGTCTTTAGTAGTGCATTAGCGGCGGCCACGGTCATTGCATGGGCAGGCGCTATCACCATCACTTTGCGCTCCCCAAACGCTGGTGTCTGCTGAATAAACGACACTGCTTGACGAATCGCATCAATACCAAGGGCGCGCTTGCCCGCCTCAGGCGCCAACCACCGGTAGTCACCGTGACTACCGGCCTGAGCCATCCGACAGCCCTCGCAACTACCACAGGGACGTGACTCGGGTGCGTGGCACAGTAGGGTGCCGGCCATGAGTGCGGCGAGATGCTCTATGCCGCCACCAGCAGACCCGCTGATCAAGAGGGCATGGGGCGCTCGATCTTGGGCCAATACCTTCTGGAAGCGATCGTAGGCGTCGCGATGCCAGGGCAAGGGTGATGATTGCCACAACTGGACAGACGCATCGCTCACGAGAGCCACCCAGCAACAACCCGGTTCAACTGCGTCGATAATTCAGCTTGCACAGCATCTAGGGGCTCACCCGCATCCACCACTAACCAACGCTCTGGCTGTCTATCGACTCGCTCTAGATAGCCATTTCGTACCCGATGAAAGAACGCTTGCTGCTCCTGTTCAAAGCGATCGAGGTCACCTCGCGCTGCGGCCCGCGCCATGCCAATTTCGGGTGCAACATCGAGTAACACACTAAGATCGGGCTGTCGCTGACCCTGTACCAAGCTCTCTAAGGTGCCAATGACCGACAGCGACATACCCCGGCCAGCGCCCTGATATGCATAAGTAGCATCCGTAAACCGGTCACACAGCACCCATTCACCCCGGGCCAGAGCGGGCTCTATCACCGACGCTAGATGTTGGGCGCGAGCGGCAAACATCATGAGTAATTCAGCCATAGCCACCGGTGTTTCACCTTCAGTGGATAACAACAACTGCCGCAGCGCCTCGCCGAGCGCCGTGCCACCCGGTTCGCGCGTAACCGTTACCGTGACACCCCGACTGCGCAAACACTGCTCGATGAAAGCGAGGTTAGTACTTTTGCCCACTCCCTCACCGCCTTCAACCGTAATAAATCGTCCACTCATCGATTAGGGCCCCTTGGTATCCGATGACTGACCGGGAGTCGAGCGATACGTGGGTCCACGCTTGTATTGATAACGACGTACATTGGCGTTGTGCTCCTCAAGGGTATCGGCGAACGCATGGTAACCATCGCCGCGGGCAACAAAATAGAGGCTAGTGCCTGGAGCCGGATGCAAAGCTGCCTCAAGGGCATCGCGCCCAGGTAGCGCAATGGGCGTGGGAGGCAGTGCAGGAATGCGATAGGTATTCCAGGGGTTATCGGCATCGCGCAAATGTTGTCTTGTGAGATTGCCATCGTATTCAGTACCTAGGCCATA
>CBFHMA010000117.1:0-5745 GCA_965656775.1 Luminiphilus sp. | reverse complement strand
CCTACGCCAATAAAAATCCAAAGCAAGAGTACAAGCGCGAGTCGTTTGAGTTATTCGAGAATCTATTAGATCGGCTCAAATACGAAGTTGTTCGCTTCCTTAGCCACGTGCAGGTACAGCGACGTGATGAAGCAGAGGCGGTCGAGCGACAGCGTCGCGAGGAGGCTGCGCGCCAAAAGATGGCTTTTGAGCACGCGCAAGCGTCGGCGGTTACTGACAACGCTCAAACAGACCCGGGCGACGATTCGGCTGAAAAACCAGAAACCGTTGTCCGAGGCGCTCCCAAGGTTGGTCGAAACGACCCGTGCCCCTGTGGTAGCGGCAAAAAGTATAAGCAGTGCCACGGTAAATTAGTGTGAGTGAAACGCCACTGGTTGTTGAGGGTGTTCGTCTTGGTGTTGCCCAAGCGGGGATTAAACGCGCCGGAAAAGACGATTTGACGGTGATTGAGCTCGCACCTAATTCGGTGTGCGCAGCTGTTTTTACACGCAATGCATTCTGCGCGGCGCCGGTACATGTGGCCAGAAAGCATTGGCATGAATGCGATCATCATCCGCGCTATTGGGTTGTTAACACAGGAAATGCCAACGCGGGTACCGGTCTCCAGGGTATGACTGCGGCGGAAAGCACCTGTCATGATGTGGCAGCCCTATGTGGTTGTTCCGCCACCGATGTTATGCCCTTTTCGACTGGCGTGATTGGCGAGCCCTTGCCCACTGATAAGCTAAGCCAAGCGCTACCGACGGCCATAAAGAATCTTAGTGCAGATGGCTGGGAGCGCGCAGCGTCAGCGATTTTGACCACCGACACCCGACCTAAATGGGTTTCTAAGACAGTCGCTATAGGTGATGTCCCTGTAACCCTGACGGGCATGTCAAAGGGTTCGGGTATGATCTGCCCCGACATGGCCACTATGCTTGGGTTCATTGCCACCGACGCCGATATTCAATTTGAGCTACTCGATGCTATTTTCCAGCGCGCTGTGAATGCTAGTTTCAATCGCATCACCGTCGATGGCGATACCTCCACAAATGATGTTGCGGTCGTTGCAGCAACGGGCGCTAGCGGCGTGTGTATCGATGCCCATAATGGTGCTGCCGTCGATGCTTTTACCGCGGCACTCACGGCGGTGTGCATCGAGTTAGCGCAGGCCATTGTGCGTGATGGTGAAGGTGCTACCAAGTTTGTTGAGCTTCGTGTCGAGGGTGGTCGTAACGAGGCTGAGTGTGAAGCGGTTGCCCGCACCATAGCCCACTCGCCGCTGGTCAAGACCGCACTGTTCGCCAGTGATCCCAACTGGGGGCGGTTGCTAGCTGCCATTGGACGTGCCGGATTGGAAGACCTTGTAGTTGACGATGTGTCTATTCATTTGAACGGCGTGCTCATTGCAGAACATGGCGCTCGCGCGGCTTCCTACACGGAGGAGCAGGGCCAAGAGGCCATGGCATCGGGTGACCTGATCATCGATGTGGGGCTGAGACGTGGGCAGGCTAACGCCACCGTCTGGACCACGGATTTGTCATATGATTACGTTCGTATCAACGCTGAATACCGTACCTAACGAAGGTCTAACCATGACATCAACCGTGCTCCATGTCGTGGTGGGGGTGCTGACCGACGCCGGGGGTCGAGTGCTTATTCAACGGCGTGCCATGAAGGCTCACCAGGGGGGACTCTGGGAGTTTCCAGGGGGTAAGCGAGAACTAGGTGAAACAGTATTAGGCGCGCTGCAGCGCGAGCTCCAGGAAGAATTGGGCATCACCATTGATACAAGCACCGCCCAGGCCCTGATTCAAATTGAGCACGACTATGGCGATCGTCAGGTATTGCTCGATACGTGGCGAATTTCAGACTGGACAGGCGAGCCTGTTGGCTTGGAAGGTCAGCCCATTGCTTGGGTGTTATCCTGCGGGCTCGAGCAGTTTAGTTTTCCCGAGGCGAATCGGGGTATCGTGGCTGCGCTACAGAATTCTGCACAAGTTTAAGTAGTTTCTGATGTAACTCATCCACTTGCTGTTGCAAAACCGTTAACGTACCGCTGTTGTCGATAACGTCATCGGCACCCAGAAGCCGCTGCTCACGCGGTAATTGCGCAGCCATGATCCGCGCAATCTGCTCGCGACTGTTCTGATCCCGTTGGCTCGCCCGTGCTATTTGAACGTCTGGGGGGACATCCACCACGACGACATGATTGACCAGCATTCGCTGATCAGACTCCAACAATAAAGGTGACACCAGCACCGCATAGGGACTTCGGGCGGTGGCGAGCTGCCCTTGCACACGTTCGCGGATCGCGGGGTGTGTGACGCCCTCGAGCCAGCGACGTTGCTCGGGGTCTTGAAATACAATCTGTCGCAGTGCGGCGCGATTAAGGGTGCCATCGGCTTCTAGTATGTGGGAGCCGAAATGGCCGGCGATAGCTGCCAATGTATCCTCCCCCGGTGCCACCACGTCGCGTGCGACGATGTCAGCGTCAACGATGTCGATACCTAGATCGGCCAAGCGGTTGGTGACTGCCGATTTGCCGCTGCCAATACCGCCTGTTACACCCACAACAAAGCCCATTAATTCAAGCCTGCGAGGGCCAGGTAAAGATTTGTGAGCTCTTTTTGGAAGAATAGGCAGAGCAGTCCGGCTCCCGCTAGGTAAGGGCCGAAGGGTATTGGCACGTCGCGTCCCTGTTGTTTCACGATGATTAAGAAAATACCAACAGCAGCACCTACGAAGGAGGACAAGATAATGATCAACGGCAGTGCCTGCCAACCAAACCAGGCGCCAAGGGCGGCGAGAAGCTTGAAGTCACCGTAGCCCATGCCCTCTTTTCCGGTAGTGATTTTGAACAGCCAGTAGACGCTCCACAAGACGAGGTAACCGGCCATAGCCCCTATGACCGATTGCTCGAGGGATACAAACACACCCGTGATATTGAACAAGAGCCCAAGCCAGAGTAACGGAAGGGTGATGCTATCGGGGAGAAGCTGGGTATCTATATCGATGCCAGTTAGGGCTATTAATGCTGCGATCAATAACAGGGCGCCCGGCAGCGCTGTTGTGGGACCGAAGCTGGCAGCCGCGGCTACCCACAATAGGGCTGTGATGGCTTCAACCATTGGGTAGCGCCAGCTGATAGGGGTTTTGCATGCAGCGCATTGACCGCCCAAAGCGACATAGCTCAACAGGGGTATGTTGTGCCAAGGTTTTATAGTTTGACCACAGTTTGGACAGTGGGAACCGGGAAAAGCCAGGTTCAACGGGGCATCATTTGGGGCTGGTTGCTCGAGAAATTCGCAACACTCTTGGCGCCACTCTCGAGTCATCATTTTTGGTAAGCGTAAGACAACCACATTGAGGAAACTGCCAACGACAAGACCGCTAAGCCCGGTACACAGATAGAGAAACCAGGGAATGTCAAAGGCAGTTTGCACAGAAAATACTCGCTGGTTGTCGTGCTGTTGGGTCGATCAGACAACCGACCCCAGCATGAAGATCGGTAGATACATGGCTATCATTAAACCACCAACCAGTACGCCGAGCACTGACATAATAATGGGCTCCATTAGGGAGCTAAGGCTGTCAACTGCGTTGTCGACTTGGGCTTCATACTGATCCGCGACTTTGCCAAGCATCTCATCGAGGGAGCCCGATTCCTCACCAATAGACGTCATCTGCAGCAACATGCTGGGGAACAAGCCCGTTGATCGAATCGACTGGTAAAGAGATGTGCCCGAGGTAACGTCGTCACGGATTTGTCGGATGGCGGTGGCGTAAACAGCATTGCCCGCAGCACCTGCCGTCGACTCTAGGGCTTCAACCAAGGGCACCCCGGCGGCGAAGGTCGTGGATAGGGTACGAGAAAAACGTGCAATGACTGAATCGTGGACAATACCTCCAACCACCGGAATGCGTAGTGACAGAGCGTCGATTTTATCTTTGAACGCTTTGGACCGCTGCAGTGCTTGGGTATAACCCCAGCCAGCAGCGATAAAACCAATAAGAAAAATAAACCACCAGTCCTGCGCGAAATTCGAGAGCCCCAAGACGAACAGGGTGAAGCCCGGTAGGTCTGCACCGAAGGATTGGAAAGTCTCCGCAAACTGGGGCACAACTTTCACCAGCAGGATACCCGTCACAATGATGGCGACGATGACCACTGCGATGGGATAGGTCATGGCTTTTTTGATCTTGGCTTTTAATGCCTCAGTTTTTTCTTTGTAGGTCGCAATGCGATCGAGCATCACCTCAAGGGTACCCGAGCTCTCCCCCGAGGCAACTAAACTACAAAACAATTCATCGAAGTATTTGGGGTGTTTCGCTAATGAGGCCGCAAAGCCACCGCCGGCAGCCACCTCGTTTTTAATGGCGGTGACTAATGCGCGCATCTTTTCGTTGTCGAGGCCGTCGGCCACAATATCAAAGCTTTGAACCAACGGTACGCCGGCTTTCATCATGGTGGCCATCTGCCGAGTAAAAATGGCGATGTCGGCTGGTTTTATCGATTTGCTACCCAGCGAGAATAAGGGTTTTGGCTTCTTTTTGACGCGCTTGGGTACAACGCCCTGTTTACGCAACTGCGCTTTAGCAAGCGCTACGCTGGTCGCTACGATCTCACCTTGGCTTTTTCGGCCATTTTTATCGAGCCCGTTCCATACGTAGGTACTGTCAGTTGCCATGGCTGATGCTATCTCTACCTATTAGTCGGTGGTGACGCGGTTGACTTCTTCCAAACTGATAGCACCCTCGGCTGCTTTGCGCAGTGCCGATGTTCGCAAATCGGGAAAGCCCTCGGCGCGCGCCAGGCGATCAAGTTCTAGGGAGTTTCCGCCATCCATAATAGCGTTGGCAATGGGCTTGGTCAGTTTCACCACCTCATAAATACCCACACGTCCCTTGTAGCCGTCTTTGCAGGCATCACAGCCAACGGCGCGTTTAAGGGTAGCGGTTGCCAACATGTCTTTGGTGAAACCCAATTGCACCAGGGCATCGGTGGGTATTTCCGTTTCGGGGATGGCGCACTGCTTGCACAGTCGACGCGCTAAGCGCTGAGCAATAATGAGAGAAACGGAGGCGGCGATATTGAATGCGGGTACACCCATATTCAGAAGCCGGGTGATGGTTTCAGCGGCGCTGTTGGTGTGGAGTGTCGAAAGCACCAAGTGGCCAGTCTGAGCTGCTTTGATGGCGATTTCAGCGGTTTCCAGGTCGCGAATCTCCCCCACCATAATGACATCGGGGTCTTGGCGAAGGAAGGAGCGTAATGCCTCGGCAAAATCGAGCCCCACCTTGTTGTTGACCAAGACCTGGTTGACCCCTTGCATGTTGATTTCAACGGGGTCTTCCGCGGTGGAGATATTGCGCTCGGGGGTGTTGAGAATACCCAAGCCGGTGTACAACGAGACGGTTTTACCTGAGCCCGTGGGACCCGTTACCAAAATCATGCCCTGAGGCCTTGATAGTGCATCCATGTATAGGGCTTTTTGGTCTTCGTCGTAGCCTAGTGCATCAATCCCCATTTGCGCAGAGGTGGGATCGAGAATTCGGAGCACAATCTTCTCGCCGAACATGGTGGGAAGCGTGTTGACACGAAAGTCGATGGCACGAGTTTTCGATATCTTCATTTGGATGCGGCCATCTTGTGGTACGCGTCGCTCGGAGATATCCATGTTTGACATGACTTTTAAGCGCGCAGACATACGTGGTGCCAGGTTTTTAGGCGGTTTCACCACCTCGCGCAGCATGCCATCGGTA
>CBFHMA010000116.1:0-5801 GCA_965656775.1 Luminiphilus sp. | reverse complement strand
GTGGTCGATATGAGCTTGTTCTACGCCCAGTACGAAAAAATTCAGCCTTTCTTGCAAAACAACACGCCAGCGCCTGCCATTGAGCGGCTTCAAAGCCCAGAAGATCGAGCCAAGCTCGACGGTTTGTATGAGTGCATTCTGTGTGCTTGCTGCTCTACCAGCTGCCCATCGTTTTGGTGGAATCCCGATCGCTTTATTGGACCGGCCGGGTTGCTGCAGGCTTACCGGTTCCTTGCTGACAGCCGCGATACCGCCACCGATGCTCGGCTGGCTAAACTTGACGACCCCTTTAGCGTGTTTCGTTGCCATGGTATCCAGAACTGCGTCAATGTTTGTCCCAAGGGGCTCAATCCGACTAGAGCCATTGGCCACATCCGCACCATGCTACTAAACCGCGCGACCTAAATTTACTTGATTCTACTGGGGGCGCTTCGGCGCCCCTTTTTAGTGCATGCGCATAAGCCATTCCTGGTGGTTATGGTGCGCAGTCTTAAAGTGACTATTGTGACAAATAAACGCTTAAAATCGTCGATCTTACCGATTGAAAACGCCGTTATCCCTTAAATCCCGCTACCTCAGCAGCTACACTATCACTCAATTGATAGGTCGCTCGACGAGGTTCGTTATGACGAAAGCTTCCCCCATGCCCAGCATGTTGGAGCTCTGGAGCAGCTCCCACATTGCCGGTACCAACGCGGCCTACGTTGAGTCTCTTTATGAGACGTACATTAGCGATCCCAATGGCATTCCACCCGAGTGGCGCGATTACTTCGATCGACTGCCGAAGGTGGCGACGCAGGCGTTGAGCTTGCAGGATGTGCCCCACTCGGTGGTGCGCGATCAATTTGCCAAAATCGGCAAGATGCGAGTGCGTACCGAGGCGACGGTTGCTCATGATGCACAAGCCACCGATTACGAGCGGAAACAAGTCCGTGTCCTGCAACTGATAGGGGCCTATCGTCAGCGGGGCCATCAGAAGGCAAAGCTCGATCCGCTGGGCCTACAAGAGCGAGATCCCGTGCCCGATTTGGAGTTGGGCTTCCATCAGCTGAGCGCTGCCGATCTCGACACGGTATTCCAAGTTGGCTCGCTCTACTTGGGCACCAGTGATGCCAGTTTGAAACAGATTGTCGATGCCCTAGAGCGTACGTACTGCAATACCATCGGTGCCGAATTCATGCATATCGTGGATACCGAGCAGCGGCATTGGATTATGAGCCGTATGGAGTCGGTGCGCTCGGCCCCCGAGATGACGCGAGAACAGCGCATTCAAATTTTGCGTCGGCTCATTAAGGCCGAGGGTCTCGAGAAGTCTTTGGGGTCTAAATACCCCGGTACCAAGCGATTTGGTCTCGAGGGTGGTGAGAGCCTGATTCCTATGATGTCTGAAGCGATTCAGCGCATTGGTGGCTACGGTGCCAAGGAACTTGTTATTGGCATGGCACACCGCGGGCGTTTAAATGTACTGGTCAACATTTTGGGTAAAAACTCGGGTGATGTGAAGTATCACCAGGGCTTTTCCTCCAATGTCATGACGCCAGGTGGTGAAGTGCATTTAGCACTAGCTTTCAACCCCTCTCATTTGGAAATCGTCGCCCCAGTGGTAGAGGGCTCTGTTCGAGCGCGCCAGGATCGCCGATCGGACCCTGTCGGCGATACGGTAGTGCCCTTGGTGATTCATGGCGATGCGGCGTTTGCGGGGCAGGGCGTCGTCATGGAGACATTCCAGATGTCTCAAACCCGCGCCTACAAAACAGGCGGGACTCTGCATATTGTTATCAATAATCAAGTGGGCTTCACCACGAGTCGACAGGAAGACGCACGATCGACGGAGTACTGTACAGACGTCGCCAAAATGGTTCAGGCGCCTATATTCCACGTCAACGCCGACGACCCAGAAGCTGTGGTGTTTGTGACGCAGCTTGCGGTGGATTTTCGCAACACCTTCAAGCGCGACGTTGTCATCGATTTGGTGGGTTATCGGCGCCGAGGCCACAATGAGGCCGATGAGCCATCGGTAACCCAGCCACTGATGTACTCGAAGATCAAGAAGCACGCTTCGACCCGAGATTTGTACGCACAGCGTTTGATTGCCGAGGGCATTCTGACGGAAGAGGAGGATACAGACCTCACAGAGCGCTATCGAGAATCCTTGGATCGTGGTGAGCCGCTGGTCAGTTCGCTGGTCATGGAGCCAAATTCCGAATTATTTGTGGATTGGACACCCTATTTGGGCCACGCATGGACGGCCCACTGCGACACGCGTGTACCCATTGCCCAGTTGCGTGAATTGTCAGAGCACGCCAACTTGGCGCCCGAGGGGTTCTCGGTGCAGCGTCAGGTGAATAAAATTTTGGAAGATCGCCGCAAGATGGGGGCGGGGGCGCTGGAGATTAACTGGGGCTTCGCCGAAACCATGGCCTATGCCACGTTGCTGACAGCAGGCTTTCCTGTGCGAATGACCGGGCAGGATGTTGGTCGCGGTACCTTTTCCCATCGCCATGCGGTATTGCACAATCAAAAGCGCGATGAGCAGTACATCCCACTTCAGCACTTGTCGACTGAGCAGGCACCGTTTCGCATATTTGACTCCCTCTTGTCTGAAGAGGCGGTACTCGCCTTTGAGTATGGCTACGCCACGACATCGCCCACAGGGCTCGTCATTTGGGAAGCGCAATTTGGCGATTTCGCCAACGGAGCCCAGGTCGTCATTGATCAGTTCATTACTAGTGGTGAGCACAAGTGGTCGCGGTTGTGTGGCCTAACAATGTTGTTGCCCCACGGCTACGAAGGCCAAGGTCCGGAACACTCATCAGCGCGACTTGAGCGCTATTTGCAACTGTGTGCCGAGCACAATATTCAGGTTTGCATGCCCACGACGCCTGCACAGGTGTTCCACATGTTGCGTCGCCAAGCTATTCGCCCCTTGCGCAAGCCGCTGGTTGTGATGTCGCCGAAAAGTTTGCTGCGTCACAAGGAAGCAACGTCGACCCTCGAGGATCTCGCCGATGGTCGATTCCACACGGTACTTGATGAAACCGACGGACTCGACCCCACCAAAGTGAAGCGCCTGATTCTGTGCTCTGGCAAGGTGTTTTATGACTTGCGAGCGGCACGTCGAGAGCGCGGCATTGAGGATATGGCGTTGGTGCGTATTGAGCAGTTGTATCCGTTCCCAGGAGAAGATCTGGCGGAAATCGTTAGTCAATACCCCAATATCGAAGACGCCATCTGGTGTCAGGAAGAGCCTATGAATCAAGGCGCCTGGTATGCCAGTCAGCATCATATGCGGCGTGTTATCCAGCAGCACAAGGTCGATGTTTATCTGCGCTACGCCGGCCGAGAGGCATCTGCCTCGGTATCTGCCGGCTACACCGCTTTACACCTGCGGGAGCAGGAACAATTTATCAACGAAGCCCTGGGCCCAATGCCCTGGGGTAACTGAACTCAGCCAACGGTAGGACAGGAATCATGGCGATAGAAATCAAAGCACCCGCTTTTCCCGAATCGGTCGCGGACGGTGAAGTTGCAAGCTGGCACAAAGCCGAGGGTGACACCGTAGCCCGTGACGAGCTGTTGGTGGAAATCGAAACCGACAAGGTGGTAATGGAAGTCGTTGCCCCTGAGGCAGGTGTACTCACTCGCATTGCGGCGCTCGAAGGTGAAACCATTGAAAGCGAGGCATTGTTAGCCATCTTAGAACCGGGTGTTGTTGCCGAACCGGTTGTTACCGAAACGTCGGTCGAATCAGCACCCGCTGCTGTCGACAGCAACGCTGACCCGCTACCCATGGGGCCTGCGGTACGCCAGCTGGTCGATCAACACGGGCTGGACCCCAGCGCCATTAAAGGTAGCGGTAAAGGTGGTCGACTGACTAAGGAAGATGTGCTGGCTCACATTGCAGCGAAACCAGCAACCGCTGCGGCAGCGGTTCCTCCGGCGGTTGCCGTGCCCGACGCACCCACCGGTGAGCGCATAGAAAAACGGGTGCCCATGACGCGCATGCGCGCTCGAATTGCAGAGCGATTACTCGATGCCTCTCAACAAACCGCCATGTTGACCACCTTCAACGAGGTCAATATGGCGCCGTTGATGAAGTTGCGCTCACAGTACAAAGACCAATTCGAAAAAACCCACAACGGCACCCGACTTGGCTTTATGGGCTTCTTTGTGAAGGCCTGTTGCGAGGCGCTCAAACGCTTCCCGGAAGTCAACGCGTCGATCGACGGTAATGATGTGGTTTACCACGGCTACCAAGATATTGGTGTCGCCGTCTCGACTAAGGATGGCTTGGTTGTGCCGGTACTGCGCGACGCAGACTTCATGAGTATTGCCGATGTGGAAGCGGCTATCCGCGATCTGGGTGTAAAAGCGCGCGATAAGAAGTTGACCATTGATGAAATGACTGGCGGTACTTTCACAGTCTCCAATGGCGGTGTTTTCGGTTCGCTGTTGTCGACACCCATCCTGAATCCGCCTCAAACAGGCATTTTAGGGATGCACACCATTCAAGAGCGTCCTGTGGCGATAGATGGTCAAGTGGTTATTCAACCGATGATGTACTTGGCACTGTCCTATGATCATCGGCTCATCGACGGTAAGACCGCGGTTCAGTTTTTGGTGACGGTTAAGGGGTTGATTGAAGATCCCGCGCGCATTCTGCTGCAACTTTAAACACTAAGCGTCTAACGGGAGATTCAAAATGGCTAATCAATACGATGTACTGGTAATTGGCGCGGGACCAGCCGGCTACGTCTGTGCCATTCGTGCGGCGCAGCTTGGTCAGAAGGTGGCTGTGGTTGAAATGTGGGCGGACGAGGACAAAAAGCCCGTGCTCGGAGGCACCTGCTTGAACGTAGGCTGCATACCATCGAAAGCTCTGCTCGACAGCTCCCATAAATTTGTTGAAGCAAAGGATCACTTTGCACACCACGGTATTCAAGTGTCGGCGCCGGGTATCGATATTCCCGCCATGATGGGTAGAAAGCAGCAAATCGTTGCCCAATTGACCCAGGGTGTTGCTGGCCTACTGAAACACAATGGGGTCGACGTCATTCAGGGTCGCGGCCGCTTACACAGTCATCGCAAAGTCGAAGTGGTCGGCCTTGACGGTGAAAGTCAGCATATTGAAGCCAGTAACGTAGTGCTTGCGTCGGGATCTCGCCCAATCAATATTCCTCCGGCACCGATCGACAACGACAGCATTGTTGATTCGACGGGTGCCCTTGAATTTCCTGAAGTACCCGAGCGGCTCGGCGTTATCGGTGCGGGTGTTATTGGTCTGGAACTGGGCAGCGTCTGGGGTCGATTGGGTGCTGAAGTCGTATTACTCGAGGCGCTTGAGAACTTCCTACCCACGATGGATCAGCAGATCGCCAAGGAGGCTCAAAAGATCTTCCGTAAGCAAGGCCTTGATATTCGCCTCGGTGCTCGTGTTACTGGCTCGGAGGTGGTTGATGGCAAGGTCCACGTCACCTATCAAAGTAACGGGGAAGAGCACCTTGAGATTTTCGATCGCCTTATTGTGTCCGTTGGCCGGCGTCCGAACACGGAAGATTTGGCGTCGACCGATTCGGGGGTGACCCTGGATGAGCGTGGTTTCATTTACGTCAATGATTTTTGTGCCACTGAAGTGCCCGGTGTCTGGGCCATTGGTGACATCGTGCGTGGTCCAATGCTGGCCCACAAGGGCTCCGAAGAAGGTGTGATGGTCGCAGAGCGTATTGCGGGTAAACCTGCGCAGCTCAACTATGACTGTGTTCCGTCGATCATCTACACCCATCCGGAGGTCGCGGCGGTGG
>CBFHMA010000115.1:0-5970 GCA_965656775.1 Luminiphilus sp. | reverse complement strand
CGGTAGAAACCGGATGAACGTCGTTGCGCTCGCCCAGCGATCCATCAGCATTCACCAAATATTTAGGCACCAAGAATAACGAGATACCTTTTGAGCCGGGGGGTGCATCGGGCAGCCGCGCCAGCACCAAATGAATGATGTTGTCGGTGGCGTCGTGGTCACCCCACGTAATGTAAATTTTCTGGCCAAAAATTTTGTAGTGATCACCGCAACGCTCGGCCCGGGTTTTCATGGGGCCCAAATCGGACCCCGCACCGGACTCAGTCAGGTTCATGGTGCCCGCCCATTCACCACTATTAATCTTACCGAGATAAATGGCTTTGAGACTGTCGCTGGCATGGGCATTGATGGCCAGCGCAGCGCCGGAACTCAAAAATGGCTCAAGGGCAAATGCCATATCGGCGCCATTCCACACCTCGCAAGTCGCGGTGCCATACAGCTCGGGAAGGCCTTGGCCGCCTGCGTCTTGATCGGCGGTAATGCCCACCCATCCACCAGCACCCAATTGCTGAATGGCTTCGGCGTATCCGGGTGATATGGTCACTTTGCCATTAGCACAGACCGCCGGGTGGGTATCGCCCACTCGACGAAGGGGCGCGAGCACATCGGCACCAAAGCGTGCCGCCTCGTCTAATAGTGCCGTGGTCAAGTCTTTGCCAACTCCCATTTCGGCAAAACGGGGCAACTCACCCAAGGTGCCCTCCACGTCGAGCACATCGTCAATCAAAAACTGCATATCGTCAGTGGGCGCTTGGTACATAAAAAGCCTCTCTCTGATGGGTCATTTGTCTACTACTAATGGCGAATACCCTCTAGTGACGAGACAGATATAATTCATCAATGTAATGACAACGGAATCTGCATTCGCCGGGAGAATATCTGATGAAAAACCTTAACCGGATAGATCTTAACCTACTTGTCTATCTAGACGTGTTACTCCGAGAGTGCAACGTAACGCAGGCGGCCAATCAACTGGGCTTATCACAGCCTGCCATGAGCAATGGACTCCGCCGCTTGCGTGATCTATTCAACGATCCGTTGCTGGTGCGTACCTCCGATGGTATGACACCCACCGCCCGTGCACTTGAGCTAGAACCCCTCATCCGAGATATCTTGTCAGGGGTCGATAGAGCTATCCAACCCACCTCGGAATTTGACCCACGTTCTGCCGATCAAGTCATTCGAGTCATGGCGTCGGATTACGCCGAATCCACGCTATTTCCAGCGGTAATGCAACAATTACGCGAGCAAGCGCCGGGATTGACACTCGACATAATGACCCCGTCGGATGTCAGTTTCCTGGACGTTGAACGGGGCAAAATTGACCTCGTCATTAACCGCTTCGACCAAATGCCACAGTCATTCCATCAAATCACCCTGTGGCAGGATAGTTTTTCCTGTTTGTTGAGCCCTGAAAACCCTATTTTGACCAACTTTAGCCTCGATAGTTACCTTAGCGCCAACCATATCTGGGTCAGCAAAACGGGTATGGGCGTGGGCGTGGGCGTAGACCCTGACGACGTACAGCGCTTGGGCTGGGTAGATGCCGCCCTGGCAAGCCTTGGCAAAAAACGGCGTATCCGGGTTTTTACCCGTCACTATCAAGCGGCCATGACGCTTGCCGAGCAAAACGACCTCATTGTCACGCTGCCCACTCGGGCCACATGGCTTAAACGTGACAATCCGCGCGTCGTCACCCGGGAAGTGCCTTTCAAAGTACCTGTCCTTGAACTGAAAATGGCTTGGAGCCCGCTACTCCAACACAATCCGGCTCACCGCTGGGTGCGCCAACTCATTACCCAAACTGCCCGCAACTTAGGACCCGATGGCCTGACCTTGCAAGAGGCAACAGCGTTGACTACCCCTCAGGTAAAACGCAAATCGGTAGCGCCTCGCCGACGAGCGACCGGCTAGTCGCTACGGCAAAACCTCCACCACTATTCCACAGGGTGATACTGAAAGCTCGGCGATAAGTTTACTGAATACCGGTAATCGAACAGACCTGTGGTGCGTCGGCCGAGCTAATCGCAAACTGTGCTTTCAGAAGGTATCAATGCACAGTAGGAGCAGAGTAATGAACAATCGGGTTGACTGCGCAGGACTTCAGGTTGATGAGCGGCTGCACGCGCTGTTAGAGCAAGAGATTATTCCGGGAACCGGAATTGATACCGCCGAATTTTGGCAGGGCTTGGCCGACTTACTCAGTGACTTTATGCCGCGTAATGCCGAGTTACTAAAGGTGCGTGAATCACTCCAAACTCAGCTTGATGCGTGGCATCGGCAGCAGGCGGGCAAGGCCATTGAACCCGCTGCATACCGCGCTTTTCTCGAAGAGATCGGCTATTTACTGCCACAGCCAAAGGACGTTCAAGTCACCACAGACAATGTCGATGATGAGATCGCACGCATTGCGGGGCCCCAGCTAGTCGTACCCGTCATGAATGCGCGCTTTGCTCTCAATGCGGTCAACGCCAGATGGGGCAGTCTTTACGACGCTCTCTATGGCACCGATGCCATCAGCGAAGACGACGGTTCAGAGCGCGGTTCCAGCTACAACCCAATACGTGGTCAGCGAGTGATCGCGTGGGGACGAAAGTTCCTCGACGAACATTTCCCACTGGCACAGGGGAGCCACGCTGGGGCAAACCGTTACACCATTGCCGGCAATGAGCTGGAAGTTGCCTGCGATAGTGGCATCACAACACTCGCGCAACCGATGCAATTGGTGGGCTACAACGGCGATCCTGCTCAACCTACATCGGTGCTTCTTTGCCACAATGGGCTGCATGTTGAGGTGCAATTTGACCCTCAACACCCCATCGGCAGTACCGATCGCGCGCGTATTAAGGACCTTTATCTCGAATCCGCTCTCACCACGATCCAAGACTGCGAAGACTCAGTGGCTGCGGTAGACGCGGAAGACAAAGTCATTGTGTACCGTAATTGGCTAGGACTGATGAAGGGCGACCTGAGTGAGACCTTCAACAAAGGCGGTCAATCTATGACCCGCCAAATGAACCCGGATCGGGAATTCATCGGTCTCGACGGCAACACCCTAACGCTGCCAGGGCGCAGCCTGTTGTTTGTGCGAAACGTGGGGCACCTCATGACCAACGATGCCATTCTCACCGCAAATGGCGACGAGATACCTGAGGGCATCATGGACGCCATGTTCACCGTGTTGTGTTCCATGCATGATCTGGCCGGTAACGGGCCACTCAAAAACTCCCGCACCGGCAGCATTTATATCGTTAAACCGAAAATGCATGGCCCCGACGAAGTGAGCTTTACAGTAGATCTTTTCAGTCGCGTTGAGGACATTCTGGCTCTGCCGAGGAACACCATAAAAGTTGGCATCATGGACGAGGAACGTCGAACGACCGTCAACCTTGCGGAGTGTATTAAGCGTGCCAGCGAGCGTGTTGTATTTATCAACACGGGCTTCCTCGATCGCACCGGCGACGAAATTCACACCAGTATGGAAGCTGGGGCGTTCACGCCAAAATCGGCGATGAAAGGAGAAACCTGGATTAACGCCTATGAGGATTGGAACGTTGATGTGGGACTGGCCTGTGGTTTACAGGGTAAGGCGCAAATTGGCAAAGGCATGTGGGCCATGCCCGACCTTATGGCCGCCATGCTAGAAGCAAAAATCAGTCACCCTCAGGCCGGCGCAAACTGCGCATGGGTCCCCTCCCCCACTGCCGCCACCTTGCATGTAACTCACTACCACGATGTGGATGTACTGAGTGTTCAGGGGCAACTTGCCGGTAAGATGCGGCGCAGCCTCGATGAGATCTTGGAAATCCCCTTGAAGGGCGCCGCAGGGATGGATGCGGATGCCATTCAGCGAGAACTCGACAATAACGCCCAAGGCATTCTCGGCTACGTTGTGCGCTGGATTGATCAGGGCGTGGGCTGCTCGAAAGTGCCCGACATTAATAACGTAGGGCTTATGGAAGATCGCGCCACGTTGCGTATCTCTAGCCAACACCTCGCCAACTGGATACGACACGGCGTAGTCACTGAAGAGCAAGTGATGGAAACCCTTAAGCGAATGGCAGGGGTCGTTGATGCACAAAATGCTGCCGATCCCTTGTACCAGCCTATGGCGGGGCAGTTCGAGTCGAGCATTGCCTTCAAAGCAGCCTGCGACCTAGTTTTCCTTGGCGTTAGTCAACCCAGTGGCTACACCGAACCTTTGCTGCATAAGCGCCGCAGGGAATACAAAGCGTCGCTTTCGCAGTAGAAGAGAAGGCCTCATCTGACTGGAGTCTGCCTAGCCGACAGTCGGCCTCTGAATCGGATGATTGACTCAGAGGCCACACGCTGCGGCTAGGCGACAACCGGTGGTTAAGCGGAAGGTGAGTTGCGCTAGGTCCTTGCCAAAATGGCCGTCGTAGACACGTAGTCATAACCCAACGCTTCAGCAACCGCTTTGTGCGTGATGTGGCCAGCATGCACATTGAGACCCTGTGCAAGACAATCATCGTCCTTGAGGGCTTGTAAGCCCTTATCTGCCAAGGCGATAGCGTAAGGCAGCGTGGCATTTGTGAGCGCTTGGGTAGACGTTCTGGCCACCCCACCGGGCATATTAGCGACGCAGTAGTGAACCACGCCGTCAACCTCGTAGGTGGGCTCTTGGTGGGTCGTTGCCCTCGAGGTAGCGAAGCAGCCCCCCTGATCAATAGCAACATCAACCACCACGGCTCCTTTTTTTATAGCGGCGATGTGCTCGCGGGTGATCAGTTTGGGCGCAGACGCACCAGGCACCAGCACGGCACCAATGACCAAATCTGCTGCAAGCGCATATCGCTCTATGGCATCGGCGGTTGAATAGACGGTGGTAGCACGACCTTGAAAGTGATTGTCCAAGGCCTGTAACCGGGCAAGCGATCGATCGAGAATGGTTACCTGCGCACCCATACCCACCGCCATACGGGCTGCATTAAAACCGACAACACCACCGCCAATCACTAAGACACTAGCAGGCTCAACACCCGGCACACCACCTAGCAGCGTGCCGTTTCCACCCTGAGCTTTCTCTAAATGATGGGCCCCAGCCTGAATCGACATCCGACCTGCCACTTCGCTCATCGGCGCTAACAGCGGTAGGCCACCATGGGCATCGGTGACCGTCTCATAGGCAATCGCTGTAGCACCCGAGGCCTTGAGCAGGCGCGCTTGCTCCGGGTCTGGCGCCAAATGAAGATAAGTGAACAGTAATTGCCTAGGGCGTAACATGTGACACTCGGCCGGCTGAGGCTCTTTCACTTTGATGATCATATCGGCACGGGCAAATACCTCAGCGGCCGACGAGGCAATCTCTGCACCAGCAGCGCTGTAAGCGGCATCATCAAACCCTATTTCCGCACCGCCGTGGGTCTCAACCAGCACTTGGTGACCATGGCTAACGAGCTCGCGCACACCTGCTGGGGTCATTCCGATGCGGTACTCGTGATTTTTGATCTCTTTGGGGATGCCGACTAACACGGGTGACTCCTTATTCTGGTTGCATTAACTCTCGGTGATGTATTGACTTGGGAGATCTATCCACTTGAACAGCAACCCTGATGCCTGCCAAAAATGCATTTGACGCGGCTCTTGACCTAAAAGTGAGCCAGTAACAGGAGAGATCTTGCTCTTGGCAACTACAAGATAAATCCTAAAAAATGAAAAAATAGCCATTAATTTGCCGCTTAAGCAGGTATATCGACTGACTTTTAATTTAAAAAACTCCATATTGACTATCGACAGGTTGTTGAGTGGTAACAACGTGGGGCCTATATAGCCAAAAGTCACTTCACAGCATTCGGCGAGGGCACATCGGTCCAATTGCTTTAGGCAAGAACGAACCCGGCCAATCACGGCAAACAGGAGACAACAAGCATGAAGGGTACGACCTCGCCCACGGCAAGTCTTAGTCGCATCGATCAGCGTATTTTGCGGCTGCTAGAGCGAGACGGTCGG
>CBFHMA010000114.1:0-6198 GCA_965656775.1 Luminiphilus sp. | reverse complement strand
CGACATCGTCAGTGTCGACACGATGTTAAAGGCCGCCACTGCAATCACGGCCAATAGTAAAATGGCCACTGTCACTTTCTCCATAGCGACGGCGGCAACCAACGATCCGCGTCCATGACGCCAATCGGTGATCCGATAATCCTGTGAAAGATGACCCTTAAGTATTGTGGCAACCTCCGCCGTGAGCTCAGCATTCTCCAGCTCTATTTGCAGATAGTCGGCCCCTGCTCGAGCAAATAGCCGCCTTGAAGTATCTAGGCTGACCCACACTTGCTGCGCGTCGAGATCTGCACCCACTTCAAATAAAGCCACGATGGTGAGTGTCGCTGATCGGGGGAAAACCCCTAGGGGCGTTACACTTAAGGTCGGCAGGGTTACCTGTACCTTATCGCCAATACCAACCCCCAATAGTCGCGACAGGGTACTGCCAATCGCTACCGAAAAACGCTGGGTCTCTAATTGACTCAGGTCTCCTGACACAATTTGCTGGTGCAGGTCACTGACTGAACGTTGTGCCAAGAGATCAATACCGGTAACGCGCGCAGCCCGTTGACGGCCCCAGGCCTCAAGTAAAACGGTATCGCTGACCGCCGGTGCTACGCCCACAATGGCAGCGTTCAGAGATTGAATGTCCGCCGCTAACGGCTGCCAGTTGGTTATTTGGCCTCGAGCGTCGCGCACTTCCAAGTGGGGCACAAGGGCTAGTAACCGCCCATAAAGTTCGCCGGCAAAGCCGTTCATGATCGACATGACGGTTATCAGGCTAGTCACCCCCAACACCATACCCAACATGGAGGCGCGAGCCACCAACCGACTAAAGCCCGCTCGGCGGCCCCGAAGACTGTAGCGGATTACAATATCCCACAGTAACGACAACCGAGACCCGCTACCTAGCATCTTGATTATTAACCGCGAGGGTCGAAAGTACCTACACCCGGATTATGGGTCACAGCGGCCTCGGATTCACAGCGATTGGGATCATCGCCACAGATTTCGCACTTCTGCTCAATACCGAGACGCCCAATTCCACCACAGGAGCCAGCAATAGGCTCACGCCCCGCCATGACGCCAATGGCCATGGCCGCCATAATGACCCCAAACGCGATAAACGTTACAAGAAAAATCACCCTATTCCCTTGGGGATCTTCCGATCCCTGTTACTGACACAAACAACTGTGGCGATGGTTATTGAGCCGATGGCGACGTTGAGAGGTAAGGTGCAAAACCACTGCTCCAGTGCTCAACGAGTTCATCCCCTTGTCGACGGACTAAGTAAACCGCTAGGCCTCGCTCTTCAGCGACCGACAGGGCGTGCTCGGTGCCCATAATACACAAGGCAGTGGCCCAAGCGTCGGCAATACTAGTGGACGGATGCACCACGGTCGCCGCCACCAAATCATGTTCAATGGGGTAGCCGGTACGGGGGTCAACCAAATGAGAGTAACGCTTACCCTCGCGCTCAAAGTAGTTGTGGTAATCCCCCGACGTGGCTACACCAGTATTAGTCAGTGAAATAGCCGCGTGCACGCCACCGCCCACTTGAGGGCGTTCAATGGCAATACGCCAGGCATCACCCCGTGGGCTCTGTCCTCGCAGCTGCATTTCACCGCCCACTTCGAGCATAAAATGAGCTATGCCAAGCTCGTCAAGGGCATCAGCACCGAGGTCTACACCATAACCCTTGGCAATGGATGAGAAATCGAGGGATGCGCCTTCGGTTAATTTTGCCAGGGTACGGGTACGAGGCTGCCAATCGAAATGCTGTAAGCCGACCCGGCTCATGGCCTCCTGCAAGGCTTCTGGGGTGGGAAAGCTGGTGGGGCCATCAGGGCCAAAACCCCAAAGCGTCAGCAGTGGCGCTACGGTTACGTCGTAAGCACCGCCACTCCATTCGGTAATACGCCGCGCCTCGTTGAATACATAGGTAAAATCCCAGTCCACCTCTAGGGATTCCGCCGCCGGTAAGCGGTTGAATCGACTGATCGTGGCGTCGGGATCGTAGGTATTCATGCTGACGTTAACGGTATCGAACGCCGACAACAGCGCTTCTCGCACCTGCGACGGTGTAGGCCCTTCATCGATGGGCATATACGTTAACGACCAACCCGTACCAAATACCGATCCTTGCAGACGCACTGGTTGAGATGCTCGATCGCAGCCAACGAGTAACGCTATAAGCAAAACGACCAGCGCGATGGCTGGCCGTCGGTCTGTAATGCGGCGGCGACTAACCACCAAAATCATCCAACAAAATGTTTTCCCGCTCTACCCCTAAATCAAGCAACATCTTGATGACCGCGGCATTCATCATCGGCGGCCCACACATGTAGTATTCGCAATCTTCAGGTGCCGGGTGATCTTTCAGATACTGCTCATACAACACGTTGTGAATGAATCCGGTTAAACCATCCCAATTGTCTTCAGGCTGGGGATCTGACAAGGCCACATGCCAGTCGAAATTGTCATTGTCTGCGGCAAGGCCATCGTAATCTTCAACGTAGAACATCTCCCGCAGCGACCGAGCACCGTACCAGAAGCTGATCTTACGCTTGGAATTAAGGCGCTTGAGTTGATCGAAGATGTGTGAGCGCATAGGCGCCATACCAGCACCGCCACCGATGAAAACCATCTCGGCTTCAGTATCTTTAGCAAAGAACTCACCAAAGGGTCCATACACAGTGATTTTGTCACCAGGCTTTAAACTGAATACCCAGCTCGACATAACACCCGCAGGGATACCCTCGCTACCGGGAGGTGGCGTAGCTATCCGGATATTGAACTTCACTACGCCTTTTTCTTCTGGGTAGTTAGCCATGGAGTAGGCCCGGATGGTGGTATCACTGCACTGGGACTCAATCTTGAAGAAGCCAAAGCGCTCCCAGTCACCTCGATACTCTTCACCAATATCAAAATCGCTGTAATTCACGTGGTGGGGCGGGCACTCCAACTGAACGTAGCCACCGGCTCGGAAGTCAACGCTCTCTCCCTCGGGTAACTTGAGCACCAGTTCTTTGATGAAAGTGGCGACGTTATCGTTTGATTCGACCGTGCACTCCCACTGTTTGACCCCAAACACCTCCTCGGGAATCTGGATATCCATGTCTTGTTTGACGGGCGTCTGGCAAGACAGGCGCCAGCCGGCATTGGCGTCGCGACGGTTAAAATGGGATTCTTCCGTGGGCAACATGGCGCCGCCACCGTCGTTGACGATGCACTTACACTGGGCACAAGTACCGCCACCGCCGCAAGCGCTGGCCAAAAACAAATTAGCGTCGGCTAGGGTATTCAATAATTTGCCGCCCGCAGGCACCTCGATAGTTCGTTCGCCATTAATGGTGATCTGCACGTTACCGCTGCTAACCAGCCGTGATCGCGCAAAAAGAATCACCATTACCAGCGCCACCACAATGGTGGTGAACATGCCAACACCGTAAACAATAGTCATATCCATGATCTATCCACCCCTTGGTCATCGGAACCGCAGCTATCGGCGGCCCATTCGTGATTCAGATATCGATACCGCCGAACGACATGAAGCCGAGGGACATTAAACCGACGGTGATGAACGTGATTCCCAAGCCCTGTAGACCCGCGGGGACATCGCTGTACTTCAGTTTCTCGCGGATGCCGGCCAAGGCCACAATAGCCAGCGCCCAACCAAATCCTGCACCGGCGCCAAACACCACGCTCTCGCCAAAGTTATAACTGCGCTCAACCATGAACAGTGACGCACCCATAATGGCGCAGTTCACCGTGATAAGCGGCAAAAACACCCCCAGCGCTGCGTACAATGCCGGCACATATCGATCGAGAAACATCTCTAGAATTTGCACGAGCGCAGCAATGACGCCGATATAGCTCAGCAAACCCAGGAAACTCAAATCCACATCAGGCAGTCCCGCCCAGGCAAGGGCGCCATCTGCCAGTAGATACTGATAAATCAAATTATTAACGGGTACGGTAATGGTGAGCACGACAATCACCGCCACGCCCAACCCGATGGCCGCTTGAATCTTCTTTGATACCGCCAGAAAAGTGCACATGCCTAGAAAGAAAGACAGCGCCATGTTCTCAATGAACACCGCCCGCACAAACAAACTCAAGTAGTGTTCCATTAGGCACTCTCCTCCACCGGCGTGTGCTTAGCAATGGTGAATTCGGGCTCTTCAACCTGCTCGGTCTGCCAACTGCGGATAGCCCAAATCAACAAGCCAATCAGGAAGAACGCGCTGGGGGGTAACAGCAGAAGACCGTTTGGCGTATACCAACCGCCCTCTGTGACCAAAGGCAGAATCTCGATACCAAACAATTTGCCAGAACCCAGTAGCTCCCGGATGGTGCCTATCACCAACAGCACAAAGGAGTAGCCCAGTCCATTACCAATACCGTCGAGGAAACTGGGAATCGGCGGATTCTTCATGGCATAGGCTTCAGCCCTGCCCATGACGATACAGTTGGTAATGATAAGACCCACAAAAACCGATAGCTGTTTGGAAATCTCATAGGCAACAGCTTTGAGAATTTGGTCCACCACAATGACCAGTGACGCGATGATGGTCATCTGAACGATGATGCGGATACTCGAGGGTATGAACATTCGAATGCTCGAGATAAAAAAGCTCGAGAAAGCCGTCACCAGGGTCAGCGCAATACACATGACCACCGTAACCTGTAGTGACGACGTCACCGCCAGCGCGGAACAGATACCCAGAATCTGAAGGGCGATGGGGTTGTTTTTAAAGACCGGCCTAAACAGGGTGTCTTTGATATCCATTAGGCGTTTCCTTTTCGCAGATTGGCGAGATAGGGGGCAAAGCCATGCTCACCCAACCAGAACTGAACCAAGTTATGAACCCCCTTGCTGGTCAGCGTGGCCCCCGAAAGACCGTCGACTTGCCAGTCGGCATTGGGACTGTTGCTGTTCACCGTGCCCTTGATGACACTGATGGCAACATCGCCATCGCGGTACGCTTGCTTACCGGGCCACTGTGCCTTCCAGCGCGGGTTGTCTACCTCACCCCCAAGCCCAGGGGTCTCACCGTGCTCGTAAAAACCAAGGCCAGCAATGGTATTAGCGTCCGCTTCTAGTGCCACAAACCCATAGAGTGTCGACCACAGACCGTAGCCATGGATTGGTAAGATCACTTTATCGAGCCGTCCAGCTTCGTCATCGACCAAGTACACCAAGGCATAGCGAGACTGGCGCATGATCTTAGCCACGTCGGTGTCGCCATCGAGGCGCTCTGACATAGCCGGGTCTTTTGCAGCAGCACGCTGATCGAAGGTCGCCGGGTCAATATCGTTGACATAAGCCCCCGTCTCAACGTTGATCACTTTCGTGGTCACACGTTCAAACTGCTGCGCTACAGTGAGGCTTGGGTCATAGAGGCCTGCCGCTTGCAGAATATTGCGCTTCAAGTCACGGGTTTTATTGGCCTCCTGTTCGGGTTTCAGCAAAACCGCAGCGGTAGACACCACCACCGAACACACCACACACAGGGCCAGGGCCACGCCAAGGACGCGCCCTAAACCATCACTCTTACTGGCCACGGGCAAGCCTCCTTTTAACATTAGCCTGCACCACAAAATGGTCAAACAGCGGCGCAAACAGATTGGCGAACAAAATGGCCAGCATCATGCCCTCGGGGAAAGCAGGGTTAACCACGCGAATCAGCACGCACATGACACCAATGAGGATGCCATATGCCCAGCGACCGTTGTTGGTCATGGCTGCAGATACGGGGTCGGTTGCCATAAAGAATGCGCCAAACGCAAAGCTGCCCACCACCATATGCCAATACCAGGGCATAGCGAACGCCGGGTTGCTGTCGGAACCCACTGTATTGAGCAGGGTTGAAAACGCCATCATGCCCACGAAACAGCCGGCGACGACACGCCACGAGGCAATGCGAGTGAGTAACAGCGCGGCACCACCCACCATGACCATTAAGGTTGATGTCTCGCCAATAGAGCCGGGAATAGTGCCCATGAAAGCATCCCACCAGCTGTACATTTGGGTAACACCTGCCATGCCTTCACTGGCAACAACACCGAGCGGCGTGGCCATAGTGGCGCCATCGATGGCGGTCCATACGGTATCCCCCGACAACTGAGCTGGGTAAGCAAAGTAAAGGAACGCTCGCCCAGTTAATGCGGGGTTCAAGAAGTTTTTACCGGTACCGCCAAAAACTTCCTTAC
>CBFHMA010000113.1:0-6199 GCA_965656775.1 Luminiphilus sp. | reverse complement strand
GTGCGGGCCTCGCCCCCTTTTTCAGTTCTTTGCTCTATCATGTTTATGCGGTCCCAAGACCGTCGCTTTTCTGCAGCATACAGTACCCTCACTGTGGTTCAACGCATTTCGAACGGCCCGAGTTTCCTGCGGTTGCATCCCAAGGCACCATTCTGGGGTGCCAAAACGCATAGATCACCCCTTTTAGGCCCAGAAAGCAGGCTAACCCTTGATCCGCGCCCACTATCACGGCGTACTGTCAGGTATCTACAGTAGTACGCGGAGCGAACCACCTTGAAAATCGCGGTCATCGGTGCAGGTATATCGGGTTTAGGCTGTGCCTACCGCCTGCAAGCACTGCAGCATGATGTGCACGTGTTCGAGGCCGGACCGCGTATTGGTGGTCACACCGCCACCTACGATGTCAAGTTGGGCGCAAGACGTTACGCCGTTGACACCGGTTTTATCGTCTACAACGATAATACCTACCCCAAATTCATCGACCTGATGAGCAAGCTGGAAGTGCCAACGAAGGCTACGTCTATGGGGTTTTCTGTTAGCGACGAGGCCACTGGCCTTGAATACGCTGGCAATAACCTCAGCACCTTATTTGCACAACGGCGAAACCTGCTTTCGCCCACTTTTTTGAATATGGTGCGCGATATCCTGCGCTTCAACCGTGAGTCAGTGGCAGATTTAGATGCCGGACGCTTGGACACCGAAGAAACACTGGGTGAATACTTACAGCGCAACGGTTATGGACAAGCCTTCACCCGACAATACCTGTTGGCAATGACGTCGGCCATTTGGTCTGCCGATGTCGATGACGCTCGGGATTTCCCAGTGGCGTTTTTTATTCGTTTTTTCCGTAATCACGGCCTTTTGCAAGTCCGAGACAGACCCCAATGGCGCGTCATTGATGGCGGCAGCCGCGAGTACCTCGGCCCACTCACCGCCAGCTTCGAAGATCGCATACATATTAATCACCCCGTCAAACAGGTGCGTCGGAGCCCTGCGGGACCGGTAGTGATTACCTTTGCTAATGGTACTGAACAAAGCTTCGATCAAGTCGTCATTAGCACTCACTCCGACCAAGCCTTAGCCATGCTCAGCGATGCAAGCTCACTTGAAAAAGCTATATTGGGAGCGATTCCCTACCTGGATAACGACGTAGTGCTGCACACCGACTACAAATTACTGCCAGCCAATCGAAAAACCTGGTCTAGTTGGAACTACCGGTTAAAGCCAGACTCCAACCGCGCCGTGGTCACCTATAATATGAATATACTGCAAGGTATCAGTGCACCCGAGACCTTTTGTGTGACCCTAAACGACACCGAGTCAATCAATCCTGCGCGCATCTTGGGTCGCTTTAACTACGCCCATCCCCAATTTACCGTAGCCGGAGTCAAAGCTCAGCAGCGTTGGCACGAGATCAATGGCGTTAACAATACCTGGTATTGCGGTGCTTACTGGCATAACGGCTTCCATGAAGATGGTCTATCGAGTGGTTTGCGGGTGGCCGACGCCATCTCCGAGGCAACCAGATTGGCCGCATGATATCTCGGCTCTACCGCGGCACCCTCTTTCACTGCCGCCATACACCCAAGCGGCACAGCTTCAGCTATGACGTTTTTATGCCTTTTGTGCGACTTGACGACGTTCAGGCGCTCACTAAGGACATCCCTCTATGGTCTGCAACAGGCCGAGCTCTCGCCGAGTTTCGGCGAGCTGATTTTTTGGGGGACACCAGCAAACCCCTGATCGACGAGGTCAGGCAGCGAATTTTTGCCGAGACGGGCAAACGACACACAGGGCCCATTTTTTTACTCGCCAACTGGCGCTATTTCGGGGTGCAGACTAATCCTATAGCCTGCTATTTTTGTTACGGCGACAATGGTGAAACCTTGGAATACATTGTTGCGGATGTCACCAACACCCCATGGGATGAACGCCACAGCTATGTATTGCCCGCACATGAAGGCACAGAGCCGCTGGCCGTGTCCTTCGACAAAGCCATGCACGTATCGCCCTTTAATCCGATGGCCATGAAATATCACTGGCGCAGCACCAATCCCGGCGCGACACTTGCTATCAAGTTAAGCAATATGCAGGGTTCCCAGCGTATTTTTGATGCAACTTTGCGACTAGAGTCAGTGCCATTTTCCGCAACAAATTTAAACCGAGCATTGCTGCGTTATCCGCTGATGACCGCCAAAGTGGCGCTCGGCATCTATTGGCAGGCATTGCGGCTTTGGCTCAAGCGCGTGCCGTTACATCCTCATCCGAACCAGGGCTAACCACGTAGCCCCGAAAATAGGCATATGACACTTTAGGGAGTTGCCCATGACCAATGCCAGCGTCCGTGACATCACTCGATTGCCGTTAATCAATCGAATTCGGCAACAACGTGTGGCCCGTGACCTCTTGCTGCGCTTATTTCGGAACATTTCCGTGGGCACATTAACGATTCACGATGGCGATGAAACCTTCGAACTTGGCGACGACAGTAGCCGCGCCTCACCCCACGCTGAAGTCACCATCCACCATCCGCGCGCCTATTGGCGGGTTTTATCCGGCGGCACGATTGCATCGGGCGAAGCGTATATCGATGGTGATTGGTCCAGTCGCAATCTGACTGAGGTCACGCGGTTGTTCAGTGCCAATATGGCAACCATGGAGGCTATGAAAGCGAAACAACATTGGTGGACGCGAGCGGCCCTTAAAATGACCCACTTGGCCAAGCGAAACACCGTTGACGGCTCACGTAAGAACATTTCGGCCCACTACGATTTAGGCAATGAATTCTTCGCGCTATTTCTTGATCCGAGCATGATGTATTCCTCGGCAGTGTATCCGCGCCCCGATGCACCACTTGCCGAGGCGGCCGAGCACAAACTCGCTCTTATCTGTGACGCTCTCGAGCTGAAACCCAGCGATGAACTGGTGGAAGTGGGTACCGGATGGGGTGGTATGGCAATCTATGCAGCCGAGAACTACGGCTGCAAAGTAACAACCACCACCATATCGAAAGAACAATTCGAGCACACACAGCAACAAGTAAAAAAGCACGGGCTAGAACAGCAAATAACGGTACTGTGTGAGGATTACCGTTATTTAAAGGGCAAGTTCGATAAATTTGTGTCGATCGAAATGATTGAAGCGGTGGGCCATGAGTTCTACGAAAGTTATTTCCGTTGTGTCAGCCAATTGCTAAAGCCCGAGGGTAAGGCGGTCATTCAAGCGATCACCATTCCCGATCAGCGCTACAACATGGCACGACATTCGGTGGACTACATCAAGCGCTATATTTTCCCAGGGGGGTGCCTGCCTTCTTTGAAGGTTATCGCTGAAAATCTGTCACGGCATACCGATATGGAGCTCATCGACTTGCGCGATATCACGCTGGACTACGCAAAAACCCTCGAAGCGTGGCACCATGGTTTTTTAGAACAGTTAGAGAAGGTGCGCGACATGGGCTTCGACGATCGATTCATTCGTATGTGGCGATTTTATTTGAGCTACTGCGAAGGTGGCTTCAGGGAGCGCATTATTGGCACCTTCCAAATTACTATGGCGAAGCCCGGCTATCGGCCCGCCTGACCTATGCTAATCATGCTACTGCCCATTCTGTTGTTAATGGGCATGCTGGCCACTGCGGTACAGCTATTCGGTGCCGATGCCAGTTATGGCCCCAACCAAATCGCCCTGGTCATCGCTACGGCGGTCGCAGGTTTGGTGGGTTTACGGCGAGGCCTGTCTTGGACCGATATCCAGGAGGGCATGAACGCAGGTATTAAAGTTGGCCTCGGCCCAGTGCTCATACTACTGGCGGTGGGTGCATTAATTGGCAGTTGGATTCTAGCGGGCACGGTGCCGGCGATGATTTACCATGGCGTCGCCCTACTGAATCCCTCGGTATTCTACGCAGCCAGCGCCGTCATTTGCGCTCTAGCGTCCGTCAGTATTGGCAGTTCTTGGACGGTGGCTGGCACCCTGGGCATTGGCCTTATGGGTATTGCCCAAAGTTTTAATTTGTCGCCAGCTATGACCGCTGGTGCAATCATCAGCGGTGCTTACTTTGGCGACAAGCTGTCACCCCTGTCAGATACCACCAACTTAGCTGCAGCCTGTGCCGGGGTTGATCTATTCGATCACATTCGCCACATGCTATGGACCACTGTGCCTGCGTTCTGCATTGCCCTAGTGTTTTTTTTATTGAACAGTCAGGAGGCTGCGCAATCACCCGAGGATATTGAGCGTCTTCGCAGTGCCCTCCGCAGCCAATTTGATGTCGGTATGTACGCACTGCTGCCGCTGGTGTTCATGTTGGTTTTTGTGGCGCTACGTATTCCGGCTTATCCAGCGATCTTGTTATCCACGCTGATTGGTTGCTTAGGTGCGGTCACGTTTCAGGGAGACGCTGTGCGTGCCTTTGCGCTAGCACAGTTCCCCGATAGCGCGATGCCCACAATACAAGGAATTTGGCTCGCGCTATTTGATGGTTATAAGGGAAATAGCGGCGACGATGCGCTTAACGCGTTACTCAGCAAAGGGGGGATGGCAAGTATGCTGAATACCGTCTGGCTGATTCTGTGCGCGCTGGCCTTCGGTGGTGTCTTAGAGCGCACGGGCATACTCAAAGCTATCCTTGACGCTACCCTAAAACGTGTACGTAGCACCGGCGATTTGGTGCTCGCAACCGTGTCGAGTGGCGTCTTGTCGAATATGTTAGCCGCCGACCAGTTCCTGGCCATCGCACTGCCGGGCCGGCTATTCACAGTAGCCTATGACGATCGGCAGCTGAGTCGTTTAAACCTGTCACGATCACTCGAGGATTCCGCGACACTCACCTCGGTGCTGGTGCCTTGGAACACCTGTGGTGCCTACATGTCGGCCACCTTAGGCATAGCAACGCTGCAGTACCTGCCCTATGCTGTTTTCAACCTGGTATGCCCCCTAGTAGCCATAGCGCTTGCTTATCTGGCAATTGCACAAAAACGAGTCACTGTGGTCCCAACGGGATCACCATAAGGATAGACCGGCCATGAGTGCCAACTGGGATCACCCAAAGCCGTTTATCCTCACTGAGTCGGTGCGGACAGAACATATTGATGCGCTAGCGCATACCAATAACGCACAATATGTGAACTGGTGCATGGCCGCTGCTTGGGCCCATACCACGGCCCTAGGCCTTGGTGCTGACACCTATCGGCGGCTCGATAGGGCCATGGCGCTGACGCGCGCGGAGTACGATTACCTCAAGGCAACCCATGTTGGTGACACGCTGCTGGTGGGTACTTGGATCACTGACTGGAATCGACGTTTAACCATGACACGGGAGGTGCAAATTGTTAACCGCACTTCCAGCATGACTGTTCTGCGGGCGCGATTGCAGTTTGTTTGTATTGAAATTAGCTCCGGTAAACCGCGCCGACCACCACCCGAATTCGTGGCCGGTTACGAACCAGCATTGGTAAACCCGTAAGGCCGTCAGCTATGTTCCCAGCCAAAGGTCAATGATGACTGTATCTCTCGACGACCCGAGCTCAGAGCCAGCAATCGATCGAAGCCCAAGGCAACACCGGCGCAATCCGGCAAGCCAACTGCGTGTGCCGCCAACAAGCGTTCATCAATAGGCCGTTGCACCAAGCCACGTTGCCCTCGAATATGATTGTCATGCTCAAAACGACGACGCAATGTGTCTGCATCCGCCGCTTCCCAATAACCATTGGCTAGCTCTATGCCATCGACATAGCATTCGAAACGCGCACCAACTACTCGATTATCTCGGATGATTTCACGCGCCAGCGCGGCTTGGGAAATAGGGTAATCGACCACAAACACCATACCCCAATCAGCTATTGCAGGCTCTATGCAATGACTCATCAGCAAATCGAGAAGGCCGTCTCGGTCCAAATCTGCAGGGGGTGTATTCAGGTGACGATTCGCGATGTGCAGCAACGTTTCCCGATCGGCGCTGTGGCCATCGATACCCAAAATGGTGTCGAATAGCGATGCCCAGGACCATACCTGCCAACCCCCACGCCCCAGTAATTGGCAGAGCAATTCGGCGACTTCACGAATAAGCTGACTGTGATCCCAGTGGATCCGATACCACTCAAGCAAGGTGTACTCGGGGTTGTGTCGCCCACCTAGCTCGCCGGCACGAAACGCCTTGCAAATTTGATAGACATCCATCGGGTAGGCCGCCAACAAC
>CBFHMA010000112.1:0-6260 GCA_965656775.1 Luminiphilus sp. | reverse complement strand
ATCAGCCTTCTAAGCTGGCGGTTGCAGGTTCGAGTCCTGCCGGGCGGGCCAATTCAGTCTGAAACCCCATCATTCGTGGACGCGGCGCCACTAGTCACCAAAGACGGCGTTAATCATCTGCTTCGCCATATCGCTGGCCTTAGATTTACGCAGGCGCTCACCGATGGCCGCAATTCTTGGCAAGATATGGGAAGGAAATATTCGATAGCGCACCGAGTCGAACAACGTGAGCTCATTGTCAATACGCAAAGTATTGTGCGGCTGGGCCACGGTAACTAGCCGGCGATGCATTTGGTGCTTGGCTAATTCGCTAATGGAGGCGCAACCATAACGCTCGGCGATACCCCGCAAGCGATGCTCCATGGATTTCGGTGTTGTCTTATATTTTTCTGCGAGCTCTTTGATGGTTTTAGTTTTACAGTAATCCAGCATTAGCTCGAGCTCGCTACGCGTAATGTGATTACCCATGCTACCCCGCAGATTATCGCCATCAATCCAAGCAGTGAGCGCAATTGATCCGTCGGATGTCGTTAGCGGATCAACGATGTTAATCCATAGTGCGAATGTTCGATCGGCTGAGCGCCACAATACGTTAATACTGCCACGGTATATCATTTGACTACGGGTCAATATATTAATTTCTCGTCCAGTAGAGCCATTTTTAACCGCGTCCTTAAGAATATTTTCATACAGGCTTACTTGCTGGGTAGCGTGTATCCAAGGCACCCAAGGCCAATTAGCCCGGCCTACCAAAAGCTCTACTAAATTGGCGCCAATTAAATCTTTGACCGATGTATCGAGCATGCGTGCCGCCATGGGAGTGGCACTGAGAATATTCATAGATTCATCGAAAATAATCCCGCCAATCCATTCACCCAGCATTTGCTCTACAGCCACACCCTGCTGATTATTCAGGTAGGCCTCAGCCCATTCGTTCTTCACCATGGCTAATACTCTGCTACATAAACGATATCAAAGAGAATAACAGGAGATTGAGCGGGGATTTCCCCTAACTCTAGGGTAATGCCCAAAATCACAGTTTTAATGCCCTACTCACAAACATACAAAGCCCTTAATGTTGCGGGTTGGACAGCGTGATCTGTGGGCAGCTAACTGCAGACCTATAACCACGCACCCTCAACGCAGATGATTGGCAGCGGTAATGGCGAAAGCGAATGAATTTAGATTGATTGTTGCCTCAAGTGCCAGCTACGCCTGTGAATACCCCACCTACCTTAGCATCGCCGATGTCGAGCAGCGCATTGTTGAACACCAACAGAATTTACAAGTGGACACTCAGCTGGCCTTGGTGTCAGGGACACACATGGGTATTGAGCCGCAAGTGGCGCTACTAGCCGATCGACTAGCGCTGCCCTACTACCGCTTCACACAACCAGCAATAAGGCCCATTAGCGCCGCCGATTATGCCTGTAACGAACGAATGGCTGCTTTTTCGCACGGCGTAATGGCCGTATGGGAGGGGGAAGACAATTTGGTTAAGCATCTGATTGGAGCGGCCCACTACCACAAGTTGCGAATAGTGAGCCTGTGACTGTGGAGACTGTGACTTAGTGGTGATGACCACCGGGACCATGGGCATGACCATGGCTGAGTTCCTCTTCGGACGCATCTCGCACGTCTTTGACAGTGACATCAAAGTGCAAAGTCTGGCCTGCGAGCGCGTGGTTACCATCGACGGTGATGGTATCGTCAGTGGCTTCGCGCACTGTCACTACCTGCACGCCCTGAGGTGTTTGTGCCTGAAACTGCATACCAGGCTCAATGGTGTCGATGCCCTGAAACATCTGGCGTGGTACCTGCTCTACCAGGTTGGCGTCGTACTCACCGTAAGCATCGGCGGGGGCGATACTGGCTTCAACCCGGTCACCCGCAGCCTTTCCTAATAACGCAGCTTCCAACCCAGAAATTAAATTATTGTGTCCGTGAAGATAAGACAACGGTGATTCTGGCGCCGACTGGTCAAGAATATCGCCGTCATCGTTGCGCAACACGTAGTCGATGCTGACGACTTTATCGGAGGCTATGGTCATAGGGAAACTCGCTTACTTAATGGATGAACCATAAGCCTACGCGTTTGAGTAATGCATCTCTATGCAATAGCGACAAAATTGACGAAAAGATGTGGGGAGATGGGGTGGCTGACGGGGATCGAACCCGCGACAACAGGAGTCACAATCCTGTGCTCTACCAACTGAGCTACAGCCACCATTGAATGGTCGGGGAGGAGGGATTCGAACCCCCGACATCCTGCTCCCAAAGCAGGCGCGCTACCAGACTGCGCTACACCCCGACAAAGCCCCGAAGCCAAACAACACAACGTGCATGCGCAACTTTAAGCACGCCCTTGGCTGGGAGGCGCGCAGTCTACTGATTCGTGGCACGAGGGTCAATTGCACGTAGTAGCCTTTCCACCGCCCTGCGTATCTGGAAAACTATGTGCCGTGATAAATAGGACATCTTCATACCATGAGCGCGTTAATTCTCGATGGCAAGCACGTAGCACAACTCACCGAAACTGAACTCAGTCAGCGAGTGGCCGCCCTGAAGGAGCGTTCTGGCGGTCGCACGCCGGTGCTTGCAACACTGCTTGTGGGCGACGACCCAGCTTCTGCTACCTACGTCAAAATGAAAGGTAACGCCTGCCGGCGCATTGGCATGGAATCCCTGGCCATTGAATTGCCCGGGTCCCTGCGCACCAATGATTTACTGCGCGAAATAGAGCAATTGAATGGGAATCCCGATGTACACGGTATCTTGTTACAGCACCCGGTACCGTCTCAAATCGACGAACGCGCCTGCTTCGACATGATTGCCCTTGAAAAAGATGTCGATGGCGTCACATGCCTAGGCTTTGGCCGTATGGCAATGGGCGAACCCGCCTATGGGTGCGCTACCCCCCAAGGGATCATGCGACTACTAAACCACTACGAGATTGAGTTATCCGGTATGCATGCGGTGGTCGTGGGTCGAAGCCCCATATTGGGCAAACCCATGGCTATGATGATGCTGCAGGCCAATGCCACTGTCACGATTTGCCATTCACGGACCCAAGACCTGCGTCGTCATATTGAACAGGCCGATATCGTGGTCGGCGCCGTGGGTCGGCCTGAATTCATTCGTGCCGACTGGATTAAAGACGGTGCCGTCGTGGTCGATGCGGGCTACCACCCTGGTGGCGTTGGTGATATTGAATTGGGGCCCCTGGCTGAGCGAGCCCGTGCAATTACCCCGGTACCCGGTGGTGTTGGCCCAATGACCATCAACACACTGATACAGCAAACGGTGCTGTCGGGAGAAAAAGCGCTGGGCTAGGCTCGCTTCCAGCTGGTGCCGCTGGGGCCGTCTTCCAATAATACGCCAGCCGATACCAGCTCATCACGGATAGCGTCTGCCCTGGCAAAATTTTTGTCGCGTTTGGCCGCGGCTCGCTCGGTAATCAGGCCCTCAATAGCAGCGGCCGATAAATCCCCTGCGCTACCGGCGGTGAACCACGCTTCGGGGTCAGCTTGCAATAAACCTAACACAGCGCCTGTGGCCAGCAACTGCCCTTTGGCATCGGCAACCACCTCGGGTGCTGCCTTGTTCAGGGCCTTAGCAGCAGCGTGCAACGCCGCTATAGCCTCAGGAGTATTGAGGTCGTCGAGCAAGGCGCTGAAAGCACGGGTAGACGTTGGCTCTACGGGGCTAGCCGCAACAGCCCGATGGGGGCGCAACGCCGCATAAAAGCTATCGAGTGCACTTCGTGCGCTGTCGAGTAGTTCTCCAGAAAAATTTAGCGGCGATCGATAGTGCGCCGAGATCAAGGCAAACCGCAGGACTTCCCTAGGGTAATGGGCCAAGAGCTCACGTACCGTGCGGACATTGCCAAGGGACTTCGACATTTTCTCCCCGTCCATGTCAATGTAGGCGTTATGCATCCAGTAACGCACAAAATCACCGCCGTACGCGCAGCAGCTTTGTGCCCGCTCATTTTCATGATGGGGAAAAATGAGGTCGCGACCGCCACCGTGAATATCAATACTGTCGCCGAGGTGCGCACGAATCATTGCTGAACACTCTAGGTGCCAACCCGGACGACCACGCCCCCACGGACTGTCCCAACCGGGCTCTTCCGGTGACGAGGGCTTCCATAACACAAAATCACCCGGATGGCGCTTGTAGTCAGCCACATCGACCCGTGCACCCGCCAGCATATCGTCTAGCTTGCGCCCGCTGAGTGCGCCGTAACCCGCCATTGATTCAACAGCAAATAAGGCGTGTCCATCGGCGACATAGGCATTGCCTTTCGAGATTAGTTGCTCAACCAGCTCGATCATTGGGCTGATGTTGTCGGTGGCATGGGGCTCAAGGGTGGGGCTTAAGGTGTTAAGTTGCGCCATGTCCTCACGGTATTTGAGGGTGAACTCGTCAGTCACCGACTCTATGCCAACACCTCGCTCTTGGGCAGCAGCAATAATCTTATCGTCGATATCGGTGATATTGCGTGCGTAGATAACCTCTGGGTAGAGACCTCGCAACACCCGATACAGGGTATCGAAAACCACCACCGGCCGTGCGTTGCCAATGTGTGCCAAGTTGTAAACCGTAGGCCCGCACACATACATAGTGACGCGCTGGGGGTTTGCCGGTTTGAAAAGCTCTTTTTGTCCGCTCAGGGTGTTGTGGAGTGTCAGCTCAGCCATCTTGCGCACTCCAGGTATCTCGCAATCCAATGGTCAGGTTAAACACAGGGTGGTCGTGGCTGTGATCAAACTGATCGGCCACGAAATAGCCCTCACGCTCAAACTGAAAAACCGTCTCTGGTGCCGACATGGCGGCCGCTGCTTCAATAACAGCTGTTGTCAGCTGACGCAGGGAATTGGGGTTAACCACCGCCAAGACATCCTCGACCTTGCCTGGATTCGCTTCGGTAAATAATCGGTCGTATAACCGTATGGTGGCAGGCTTACCCGTTCCACAAGCTACCCAATGAATGACGCCCTTAGGTTTAATACCATCGGCGGGATCTTCCCCCAATGTGCCTTCGACACGACGCGCATAAACGACCTCAATACGCCCATCGGGGCCCTTCTCACAGCCCTCAGCTTCGATGACATAAGCACCGCGCAAACGCACTCGCTTACCGGTGACTAGGCGTTTATATTTTTTATTGGCCTCTTCCCGAAAATCGTCTCGGTCTATCCAGAGTTCCGTTCCAAACTGCACGTCTCGACTGCCGAGGCTGGCATCGCTGGGATGCTTAGCTATGGTCAACTGCTCCGATGTCTCGACATTGGTGAGCACTAAGCGAAGAGGATCGAGCACACACATGGTGCGCGCTGCATGTTGATTCAAATGATTGCGCACGGCACTTTCCAGCATCGCCACATCCACGACACTGTCGGAGCGCGATGTACCCACTTCTTCACAGAAATGTCTAAGGGCAGCTGCCGGGTAACCACGCCGGCGCAACCCGGCAATGGTAGGCATGCGGGGATCGTCCCAGCCGGCCACTACACCCTCGTCGACCAAGGCTTTTAGTTTGCGTTTACTGGTGACCGTGTAACTGGTGTTAAGTCGCGCGAATTCAAATTGCCGAGGCTTAGAGGGCACCGGCAGATTGGCAATGAACCACTCGTACAAGGGCCGATGGTCCTCGAACTCCAGAGTACAAATAGAGTGACTGATGCCCTCAATGGCATCTTCCTGACCGTGGGCATAATCATAGGTCGGGTAAATGGGCCAAGCGTTGCCTGTCTGATGATGCTCTGCCTGACGAATACGGTACAAAATAGGGTCACGCATATTGATATTGGGCGATGCCATGTCAATTTTAGCGCGCAAGACCCTGGAACCATCGGCAAAGGCACCGGCGCGCATTTGCTCGAAAAGATGCCGATTTTCCTCGCTTGAACGACTGCGGTATGGACTGTCTCTACCGGGTTCGGTCAGCGTTCCACGGTACTCGCGGGCCTCGTCGGCACTTAAATCACAGACGTATGCCAAGCCCTGATCAATCAGATACAGCGCCCACTGATACAGCTGTTCGAAGTAGCTTGAGGCATAGCGAACCTCCCCCGACCAGTTGTAGCCCAACCAGCGCACATCCTCTTGGATCGAATCAATGAACTCCTGGCTCTCTTTTTCAGGGTTAGTATCGTCAAAGCGCAGGTGGCACTGTCCACCGAATTGCTCGGCCAAACCAAAGTTCACGGTGATTGATTTGGCATGACCGATGTGCAAATACCCATTGGGCTCAG
>CBFHMA010000111.1:0-6273 GCA_965656775.1 Luminiphilus sp. | reverse complement strand
AGATGCCTTGCGTGCCGTGGCCGAGCGTGCCATGGAGCGCCGCACAGGTGCTCGTGGCCTGCGCTCCATATTAGAAGGTATTTTGCTCGACTCCATGTACAGCATCCCATCTCAGCCTACTGTCGCTAAGCTCGTCATTGACGAGAGCGTCATCAAGGGTGAATCTGAGCCTCTGCTGGTGCACGAAACGCAGGACACCGCAAAAACCGCCCAAGAGTAGACTGTTTCAGGGCGGTTATCGGGGTCCGATGGCCTGCCGACCCTACGGGACCCCGGTTAGACCAGTACGTGTTGTGGGCATTGCATAATGCCCGTTAAACCCCCATGTCATGGGGAAGCCAACCGGAGAGAGCTATGTCTGACGTCGTTGCAACCGAGTTACCGTTACTGCCGCTGCGGGATGTCGTGGTCTATCCGCACATGGTTATTCCGTTGTTTGTGGGCAGAGAAAAATCGATAGAGGCCCTTGAGCAGGCCATGTCGGGGAATAAACAGGTCTTGTTGGTCGCTCAGCGTAACGCTTCCGATGATAATCCCGCTGTAGATGATCTCTACCAGGTCGGTACCATTTCCAATATTTTGCAGTTGTTGAAGTTGCCTGACGGCACCATCAAGGTGCTAGTAGAGGGTGACAGCAGAGCAGCTATCGAAGCGATAAACGATGACGGTGAGTACACTATTGCTCACGTTCGTCAGATTGAATGTGATCCCGTACCCGATGCCGAGGTGGCCGATCTGATCAGGTCTACCGTTGAGCATTTTGAGAAGTACGTGAATACCAGCAAAAAGGTACCCGCCGAGGTGCTAACGTCCTTATCGGGCATTGATGAGCCCGGTCGTCTTGCCGATACCATTGCGGCGCATATGGGCGTTGAATTACCAGAGAAGCAACACATCCTCGAAATTGCGGCGGTTCTAGCGCGAATCGAACATTTGTTAGGTCTTATGGACGCCGAAATTGATCTGTTTCAGGTCGAAAAGCGCATTCGTGGCCGTGTTAAAAAGCAAATGGAAAAGAGCCAGCGCGAGTACTACTTGAATGAGCAGATGAAAGCCATTCAGAAAGAACTCGGCGACATGGATGATGCGCCCAACGAAGTCGATGAACTTCAAACGCGGATTGATCAGGCGCGCATGCCCGAGGAAGCTCGAGAGAAGGCGGTTACTGAGCTGTCTAAACTGAAAATGATGTCACCCATGTCGGCAGAGGCGTCGGTGGTCCGCGGTTACATCGAATGGATGGTTAGCGTTCCTTGGCATAAACGCAGTAAGGTCAAACATGACTTAGGGCGAGCAGCCAATGTTCTCGATGCCGATCACTACGGCCTTGAAGAGGTGAAGGATCGTATTCTTGAATACCTTGCCGTGCAGAAGCGAGTACGCAAGGTGAAAGGTCCAGTTCTGTGCTTGGTAGGTCCCCCCGGCGTGGGTAAAACATCATTAGGTGAATCGATCGCACGCGCCACGAATCGTAAGTTCGTGCGCATGGCCCTGGGTGGCGTGCGTGATGAAGCGGAAATTCGTGGGCACCGTCGCACCTACATTGGCTCTATGCCTGGGAAATTACTGCAGAAGATGTCGAAGGCGGGTGTGAAGAACCCACTGTTTTTACTCGACGAGATAGACAAGATGGGCATGGATCATCGGGGCGATCCGGCATCGGCCATGCTCGAGGTGCTCGATCCTGAGCAGAATCATGCCTTTAACGATCATTACCTCGAGGTCGATTACGATTTGTCCGACGTTATGTTCGTGTGTACCTCCAACACAATGAACATCCCCGGACCACTACTAGATCGCATGGAAGTGATCCGAATTCCCGGGTACACCGAGGATGAGAAACTCAGTATTGCCCAGCGCTATCTTATTCCCAAGCAGATTAAGCAGAACGGTCTCAAGCAGAACGAGATCGAGGTCAGTTCTGAGGCGGTGTTAGACATTATTCGGTACTACACCCGTGAAGCCGGTGTGCGGGCATTAGAGCGAGAAATCGCCAAGGTGTGTCGCAAGATGGTGAAACGGTTCGCCACCGGTGAACTGACGGGAACGACGACGGTCACATCAACGTTGTTGCCCGACTTGCTCGGTGTCAGGAAATTTAATTTTGGTATTGCCGAAGAGGAGAACAAAGTCGGTCAGGTTACGGGCCTAGCTTGGACGTCTGTGGGCGGCGAGTTGCTGACGATTGAAGCGGTATCGGTAACGGGTAAGGGTCGTCACATTAAAACAGGCTCCCTGGGTGACGTTATGCAGGAATCCATTCAGGCAGCAATGACCGTGGTGCGGTCTCGATCCCAAATGCTCGGTGTCCCCGCGGCTTATCACGACAAGCATGATGTGCACATCCATGTGCCCGAGGGTGCGACCCCGAAAGATGGCCCCAGTGCGGGTATCGCTATGTGTACAGCCTTGGTCAGTGTTGCCACGGGTATACCTGTTCGCGCCGATGTTGCTATGACAGGGGAAATCACGCTGCGTGGCGAAGTACTCCCCATCGGCGGTTTGAAGGAAAAATTACTGGCCGCCCGTCGTGGTGGTATTCGTACTGTCATTATCCCGAAAGAAAATGAACGGGATTTGAAAGAAGTGCCTGACAACATCATGGCGAATCTCGAGATCTGCGCAGTGAAGTGGATTGATGAGGTGTTGGCGCTGGCATTGGAACGAGCCCCCGATCCCTTAAGCGATGACGACTACCTAGCAGAGCCTGCTGGTGTGGTTGCCAGTGACAGCGATCATGGGGCGGAGCCGCGGGTTTCAGCGCATTGATATACCTTTCAAGTTGACCGCAATGTGTGTGAGGGTTTAATCTTCTACGTCTTCCAAGGTGCTTTTGCCCTTTACTAACGACACGACTCCTAAGAGGTTTATACGTGAACAAAAATGAATTGATTGACGCCATTGCTACCGAAGCTGACTTGTCTAAGGCCTCTGCCGGTCGCGCACTCGACGCCGCTATCAAAGCCATTAGTGACGCGCTGAGCAAACAGGAAACAGTGTCTTTGGTGGGCTTCGGAACCTTTGCAGTGAAGCACCGTGCTGCTCGTGATGGTCGTAACCCACGCACGGGTGAAACCATTCAGATTGCCGCATCAAACACGCCCAGCTTCAAAGCCGGCAAAGCATTGAAAGACGCCTGCAACGCTTAATTAGCTCTGCGGCTCGCGGAGTTTGCTGACCGCAGACTAGAAAAGGCGCTATCGGCGCCTTTTTTGCGTTTCAACGATCACTCATCTACCGGATTCATCACGTCATGTTGCAGTCGATTAGAGAGGGAACCCAGAGCACTTGGGTACGGGTTCTCGTCATCCTTATTGTGCTTTCATTTGCCGGTTTCGGGCTTGAGCAGGTACTGTTTGGTGGCACTGGTACCTCGGTTGCCGACGTCAATGGTGAAGAGATCACCCCACAGCAACTGCAGATTGCTATCGATGCTCAAAAACGCCAGATGCAGCAGATATTTGGCGACAACCTCGATCCCGCTATGCTCGAGGACGATCGTTTACGACCCTCGGCCCTAGAGGGTCTGGTTGAACGGGAGTTGCTACTGCAGGAAGCACAACGGCAGGAGTTAACCGCGAGCAGCCGGGCTATTGGACGGCTGGTTGCGGAAGTCGAAGCCTTCAAGGTTGATGGTCGTTTCGACGCCGATCGCTTCAAGGTTGTTCTCGCTAACGCAGGTCTCACCCCGGAGCGTTTTCGTCGGTCTCAGTCTCAGGATTTAATCTTGCAGCAAGTGCAGAGTTCTGTTGCCGATACTGAGTTTACGACGCCTCTGGAGCTGAGTGCCGCGGCCAGCGTGCTGACTGAAGAACGCGAGGTGCGTTATCTGCTGCTTAACGGGGAAACCTTGGTTGCCGACCTTGCAGTAGGTGACGATGGGGTTCGCGCATACTACGACGATAACCCCGAGCAATTTGTCTCCGAGGCAGCCGTTATAGCCGAGTACGTGGAGCTGGCCCTCGATGACTTTGTGGCGCCGGTAGATCCGTCATTGGTCGACGACCAGTTGGCGGCGGTGAAAGCCGATTACACCGTTGCCGATCAGGCTCGCGTGTCACATATTTTACTGATTCCTAGTGATGACGAAGACGCAGCCGCCTTCGCCCAACGCATTGACGATGTCGCTGCTCGATTGGGTGCTGGCGAAGACTTCGCCGCTGTTGCTGAGACTGCGTCGGATGACCTGGGTTCTGCCAGCTCAGGTGGTGAGCTCGGCTTCACCGATGGCAGTGCTTTCCCCGAACCCATGGAAGCCGCTATTGCGGGGTTAGACGTCGGCGAAATATCGGCGCCCGTCGAAACCGATGCCGGTACGCATTTCATTCGTGTCGACGAACGCGTTGCAGGTGAAAAACCCGACGACGCGGTGCTGCGAGCTGAATTGGAAGCCTCCATTCAACGCAGTGAGGCTGAGCGAGAATTACTCGCCGCCGTTGATACGCTGCGGGATTTGAGTTTTAACGCTGCAAGCCTTTCAGGCCCCGCTAAAGCCATTGGGGCCGAGGTGAAGCGTTCAGAGGCGGTCACCCAAAATTCGGGTGAGGGGGTATTCGACAATGCCCAAGTACGCACAGCCCTGTATGCACCAGAGGTACTTGAAGCCGGTAACAATAGCGATGTGATCGAATTGGCCGGTCCTCGCTTTGTGGTGGCCCGTATTGCAGAGCGCATACCGCCTGCACCCAAGGCCTTTGAGACGGTGGCTGCCGATATTAAAGCGCGGCTCGAATCAGAGGCCTTGCAACAACGTTTGGATCAGTTACTGGCAGAGGTCACGACACGGCGTGCAGACGGTGAGGGCTTTGATGCCATTGCTGAGGACGGTGGCTACGAATGGCAGGTGGTACTCGATGCCAAGCGCAGAGGCGGGGGGCTGCCACAGGAAATCGCCGAAACTGCCTTCACGATGGCAGTCACAGAAGCGCCGGATCTGGAGCTGGTAGCGTTGCCGGGTAATCAGTACGCACTCGTAGAACTGTCACGTATTCGCCCCGGTGCTGTGCTGAATCTTAGCGATGCTGAGGCAACAGCACTCGCTCAGCAGGTATCCCAGCTTCAGGGCGAGGTCTCGCTGCTGGAGTTCCGCAGTGCGCTGCGCGCAGACGCCACGATCGTGACACGCTAGGGTGCTTTGATGGCCTCCAAGGCTGAGGGACAAGATCCCCTAGCGAGTTTAGCGGCGTCGCTGCAAGGGCATAACGTCGACTCAGCAGCTGGGCTTGCGACCATTACCGGCAGGCCATTGCCGCCGGTGGAGCGTTGGAGCCCCGCCTATTGCGGTGAGATCGACATTGAAATCCGTGCCGATGGTTCTTGGTGGCATGAAGGCACGCCCATCAAACGACAGGAGCTGGTGAAATTATTCGCCAGCATCTTGATTCGTGAAGATGAGCACTACTATCTGGTAACCCCCGTCGAGAAAGTGAGGATACGGGTAGTACTGCATCCCCTGATGGTGATTGATGCTGAACCATTGCAGGCCGTCGACGATGTAGATCCCTCACACCACAACTCGCACCCGATACAGGTTTTGACACTGAATACGGGTGGTCAAATCCCCGTAGGCACTCGTTATCCATTGGCCCTTGAACCAAGAGCTAACGGTGCTGCGTTTGTGACCCTAGAGCGTGGCTTGACCGCGTTATTCAGTCGAGCAGCCTGGTATCGGTTCGTTGCGGCCGCTGACGACACCGGCAGCATTCACAGTGGCGATTATCACTTTGTACTAGTCCACGAGCTTTAGCATGCAACTGCGTATCCGCGACCTTATCTGGCAACAGTTGCGCATACCATCGTGGCAGATTGACCGCGGTTCAAGCTGGGTTGTTTTAGGCAGAAATGGCTCTGGTAAGCAATTTATCGATGCGGTGTTATTGGGGCGGGATCTGCCACGGGATGTGGCTTTGGCATGCGAGCGTGCCATTCCAGACGCCGAAGTCACGCTCATCTCTTTTGAACGTCAACAACAACTGTATGAGAGAGAGCTAACGCTTGAGGCTAACGATGCACTCGCTGATGAGGATCTGGGGACCCCGGTCAGGGAGTTTCTGCCGCCGGATGCAGAGCACCATCCGTTGCTGGAGGCGTTCAATTTACGGCATCGCTTAGGGACACGTTATCGCTTTTTGAGTACTGGCGAGAGTCGGAAGTTACTGATCCTCCAAGCGCTGTTAAACGGCACCACATTGTTAGTTCTCGACAATCCCTTTGATGGACTCGATGTGGAGAGCTGCACCTTGCTCAATACGGTGCTGCAAACAGTGGTTGAGC
>CBFHMA010000110.1:3116-6382 GCA_965656775.1 Luminiphilus sp. | reverse complement strand
GTGCTGTCAGTGTGCAGATCAACACGAGAGGCCTTCGTAAGAATGGTGAGCAACAACGTCTTGAACGTATCTCTCTCGTCCACAGCGCTGGAGCCTGCTTTAACGAGTGACTTCAAGTTTTCCAAATCAACAAGCGCCATAATAGGAGCGTCCTTTTATCTGTCGGTTCGCTTAAGTACGTGGTTTGCATCAGTCGCGCGCCACCCGGGTGGCCGCAGTATAGGAAAGGATTGTTGATGGTGTCGACACACCAAGGAGCAATAGCGGCGATATCGCTAACGTCTCGAATTTGCCCTATAGTGCAGTAGAACGATGACGGCCCATGTAACCCTCTTAAACTCGAGCTGAATGAGGCGCTGAGATGAGACACAAAAACCGGCATGCGTCGGCTAACCACCATAGCAGACGGCGTCTGTGGGTGCCGCTCTCTCTGCTATTACTTATATGTCTATCGGAAACCACACTCGCCGGTCGCGCAGACTACCAGCGCCCCGATATTCGGCCACCACCAGCCAATAACCACACCACCGAAGAGCGCGTGGCACTGGGTCGGGTACTTTTTTTCGATCCAAGGTTGTCGGGATCGAACTGGATCAGTTGCGCCACCTGTCACAACCCCGCAGTGGGCTGGGCTGACGGCTTAGCAACAGGTATAGGCCACGACATGACCACCCTCAGCCGCGCCTCTCCAACCGTACTCAACACGGCTTACAACAAGTTCCAGTTCTGGGACGGACGGGTCAGATCCCTTGAAGCACAAGCACTCGGGCCCATCGTCAGTGAGATAGAGATGCATCAAGACATGAACGAACTGGTCGAGGAATTACAGGCCATTTCTGGTTATCAACCCATGTTTGAGGCCGCCTACCCCAACGAGGGCATTAACCCATCGACCATTGGTCGCGCACTTGCCGCCTACGAACGCACACTGCTAACAACCGACGCCCCTTTTGACCTCTGGGTGAAAGGCGACGACAGCGCCTTGTCGGATGCCGCAAAACGCGGTTTTGAGCTGTTCGAAGGTAAAGCCCGCTGCAGTGATTGTCACCACGGCTTCAATTTTCAAGATGACGGCTTTCACAATATCGGGTTGCCGATTAGTGATGAGCCAGACCCAGGTCGCTATGGGGTTCGTCCCATCAAAGCAGTGATGGGCGCATTTAAAACCCCAACATTGCGAGAGCTCAAACATACCGCGCCCTACATGCATAATGGTGCACTTAAAGATCTGCGCGTGGTGATTGAACACTACAACGAAGGCGGCATACCGCAGGAAGGTTTGTCACCCATGATGCAACCCCTAGGTTTGTCTGAGCGCGAAGTCGATAATTTGATCGCCTTTCTCGATAGCCTCAACAGCATTGAACCACTGACCGAAACTATTCCCATTTTGCCTCAATGAGCTAACGGAGTCCTGCCCTATGAAAGCCAGTTTTTGCGCCCTCTTCACTGCACTCGCGTTAACCGCCATCGGCGCCTATGCAGACGATGTGATCGTTGATCAAATCGACAAAACCTTCGTAATTGACGGTGCAGAAGTGGAATCCCTAAAGGTCTCGGCAGGTGACTCTGTCAGCTTCCGTAACAGTGATCCGTTTTTTCACAACATTTTTTCTCTGTCGGCCACGCAAATCTTCGATTTAGGCTCATACCCCAGCGGTGAAGCCCGCTCAGTCTCTTTTGAAACACCGGGGATGGTCGAGGTGGAGTGTGCTATTCACCCCGACATGTATATGACCATCGAGGTTGAATGAGGTGCCAACACCACGCCCCCTGAATGTAAGAATCTCGGCGCTGGGCGCCCTGTTGGTGCTGGCGTTATTTTCAACCGACCCCGCATCGGCCCGTCGGGGTGGGTCTGACAAACCCGTCCTGCGTGGTGCTATCGTCTACAAAGTGTATTGCGTCGTGTGTCATGGCGAGGTGGGAAATGGTGTAGCGCGGGCCAATGCCCTCTACAACGCCGATGAACTGCGCATCTCAGGCAAACTGAATAATGACGAATTGCATGCCATCATCCGCAACGGGGGTGAGGCGGTGGGCCGTTCGCCCTACATGCCCCCCTGGGAAGACGAGCTGTCGGAAGAACAAACCAACGATGTAGTGGCCTATCTTTCAGTCGTTGGTGCTCAAGAGTCGCGTGGTCAAGTGGTGTACCAAACGAATTGCATTCTTTGCCATGGGGTCAATCATGATGGTCAAGGCCGCGCTGCCGTGTTGTACGACCCTAAACCCTCGAACCTTGTCACCTCCGACAAGCCGCCCAACTATAAACGCAGCATTATTGCTTTGGGCGGAGAGGCGATGGGGCGATCCTCTGTCATGCCACCTTGGGGACTTCAACTCACAGAACAAGAAATTGACGACGTTACCTTCTACCTCGAAACCATTCGAGAACAGCCGTAGTATCAGAGTTCGTTACGCCTATGAGCGGCAATACTAGGCCATTGCATGGCTATCGTTTTCAGCCAGGGGAAATATCATGCGGCTCAATACAATGCTAAGCGGGTTTAGAAGAACGCCTGGCCGTCCTCGGTTACGGCTGGGACTGCGCGCCAAGGCCGCAGCATTTTCAGCATTATTCATTTTAGGCACAGTCCTCACAGGCGTCGCAGGCTCTGTGGCCCTATTTCAGCAGAACGCCGCCTTACAGAGCGCACTCTCCGCCTCGCAAGCACGGGCTGAATTGGCCGCAGACAGTCGTTCGTTCCTCATCGATATGATGCGGGCACAGGCCCAGCTCATTGCTGAGACTGAACCCGCCCGTATTCGAACCGCCTCCCGTAATGCCATTAAAGCCCTCGCGCTGATGGATGAGAATATCCAAACGCTGCAAACCACTCTCGTCGGTAACCCAGACGTAGAGCAACTCAGCACGTTACTAGCAGAAACCCGCCCAGCATTGATGCAAGTCATTGGCAAAGCACGATCGAATGACGATAACGCAGCACTGGAAATTAACCGCTCCATGGTGGACTCACTCGATCTCATGGAGCAGCTATCGAACCAGATTGTCGCCGATGAACGGGAAAATCTTGCTGCAACCTTCACCGAGCAAAAAGCAGAGTCGCGGCGCCGCATTGTCTGGCTTGCGGTAGGTGTTGTGATATTTGCAGCCACAGCCATTGTCATTAGCCAGTTAGCCGCTCGGACCATCGTGACGCCAATACGAACAGCCGCACTGGCTGCAGAGCGTGTTGCTGAGGGCGACCTCACCTTTGAAGTGGAGACCAAAAGTGGCGATGAATTGGGTCTTCTATTGTCGT
>CBFHMA010000110.1:0-3019 GCA_965656775.1 Luminiphilus sp. | reverse complement strand
CATGAAGTCGATCGCAGGGCAACTGAACACGGCCGTCGACTCGTTGAACACCGGTATTCAACACTTCGATGTAGGTTCCGATGAACCCGCGTAGCAGTCGCTGGTCAGTGCTCTTGTTCAGGAATTAACAGTGAACCATTCGATCCAATTAGCAGCAGCGGTGACGTCGGTTGAGGATGTCAATCACTTCATCGGTGAGTTCTGTTCGGAGCAGGGTATCGCCGACTCCATGAAGTTTGAGCTGCAGTTGGTGTTGGAAGAACTGCTGGTCAATGTATGCATGCATGGCCAACCCAGTGACGGCAGTGACGCGCAAGTACAAGTGCGTATTGATCTTGAGAGTGACTCGCTCACACTGAAGTTCTCGGACAACGGTTTACCCTTCAACCCTCTGACACAGGCGGCGCCCGATACCGATAAAAGCCTTGAGGATATGCAGATTGGGGGGCTGGGTATTGTTCTGTTACGGCAGTTGATGGATGACATCAGCTATAACCATCGGGATGGCTACAATCATCTAACCATGCAAAAAACCTTGTCCGCGGCGGAACTCGCGCCGCCCAGCACCGAGTGAGTGGGCCAACAGTGACGCTAAGAACTAAAATGCTAATCGCAGCAGGCGCGCCAGTCTTGGTGACGATGATCGTTACCTCCGGTTTTTTGTTGTATGTCCTCCACCAGACCCGTACACACGATCAAGAGGCCTACCTACAAGAAGTCGTCGCAGGTGCTGCATCCGTTATCGACCGGGCCAATCACCAAGCCATTCAAGCCGCTGAACTCATTGCCATTGCGCAAGAGTCCGGTATGTACGGGGACACCGAGACCTCCCTCGCGTTTACACGCAGTGTATTAGCTAACAACGAGGACTTTACGGGCGCTTACGTCGCCTATGAGCCCCATGAGCAGGGCTCCCCCGGAGCGCGTGCCAATAACAACAAACGCTTTATCCCCTACTGGTTTCGAGCACAGGGCAACAAAGCGCAGATTGAACTGACCGAACTGGTCGACATGGATACCAGTTACTATTACCGCGGCGTAAAAAATCGTTTCGACGGTAAAGACGAATCGACGGGTATCAACATCGCGGGTGGCATCAGCGCTCTCTATGCCCAAAAAACTAACGATTTCTCAGACCGCCACCGCTATATGATGACCGAGCCCTATCTGTACGAGGGCAAACTCATCGTCGAACAGACGGCTCCCATTGTGATTGATGGTCGTTTCCACGGTATTGGCGGCGTCGACCGCGCGCTCACAGATATCGATCAGGTATTGTTGGAGCTCACGAAATTTGACTCCCAGAGCTTTGTGCTGGTGAGCGCACGGGGCCGTATCATTAGCGCCACCGCAGATCCGGCTCTCACGGGTCGAGTCATTGAAGCTACCCCCTACGCGTCACTGTTAGAGCCGCTTTACCTCAGCGCTCATGAGTCACACATCACGACCGGCGTCGATCCCAAAACGGGTAAAAGCAGCTACTTTGTTTCCCACCGCATCAACACCGGTGACTGGCTATTGCTCACCTCGGTCGATCGTAATGAAATCCTTGCGCCTATTTGGACCACCCTTAATAGGGTCTCCGTGTTGTTGCTTGTTGGCGCCTTAATAGCGCTAGCTATTTCCGCTTGGGCGGTCAGTATTCCTCTGCGCCGAATAGCGAGTGCCGCAGATACCGCCGAACGCATAGCCGATGGCGACTTAACACAGGACATTGACGCTAGCCGCGACGATGAAGTGGGTATTTTACTGACGGGCATGCGCTCCGTTGTCACGGCACTGAGCTCGGTGATTACCCGAATCAAGGGCTTTTCTATCGATCTGAACAGCGTGGCCAATGAAATCAAGTCAGCGGCTGTCCACCAAAACGATATTAGCCATGAGTTCTCTGCCTCTACCCATCAAATCTCCGCATCAGTGACTGAAATTAGCGCCACCTCGGAAGAACTTTTAATTACCATGCGCGAAGTATCCGATGCCAGTAGCGCCACAGTCTCTGTCGCCAGCGACGGCCGTCAAGATCTGCACAAAATGGAGCAGACCATGGGTGAGCTGTTAACGGCCACCCAGCTCATTTCATCCAAATTAGAGGTTATTGCAGAGCGCGCTAGCAACATCGGCGCAGTCGTGACCACCATCTCCAAGGTTGCGGATCAAACCAACCTGCTGTCACTCAACGCCTCTATCGAAGCCGAGAAAGCAGGTGAGCATGGTCTTGGCTTTTCGGTAGTAGCGCGTGAAATTAGACGTCTGGCCGATCAAACCGCCATTGCCACGCTGGACATCGAAACGATTGTGCGGGATATGCAGCAGTCTGTGACCAGTGGCGTGATGGAAATGGATCGATTCGGGCAACAGGTACGCGGTGGCGTTACCGAAGCAACACGTCTGGGCGAACAATTAAGCTTCATTATTGAAAGCGTTGAAGCCATTCAGCCTCGCTTCGTGTCCGCTCATGAAGGCATGCAGGCTCAGGCTGCCGGGGCCACGCAAATTAAAGAAGCGATGACTCAACTTCGGCACATTGCAGAATCCGCCGATAATTCATCTCACTTGCTATCTGACTCAGCCGATAAATTACTGAAAGCGATTGATGCCCTGAGATCAGAAATCATCCACTTCAAAACCCAGCGTTAGGGCCACTAGTATGCTGCTGCTCACATTCACTGTCGCTGGCGATCGCTATGCCATCCGCGCGACCTTGATAGAGCAGGTACTGCCACCGCTGCCGCTGCGCCACATTCCCGGTGCAGACCCCGCTATCGCGGGCATTCTTGATCATAAGGGTGCTGCTGTACCGGTGGTTGATCTAACCATGCTCTATGTGGGCAAACCCAGTCCACGTAAATTGAGCACACGTATTCTGATCGTTGGTTTTCACAAGAACGACACACACCAACGACTTGGCCTTTTGGTTACTGAAGCGACCGATACGCTCTCGGTAGATGTCGCTCAACTGCAAAGCGCCAATGTGGCCAGCGGATCTCAAATGGGCTTGGGCTCAGTACTGGTCCATGAG
>CBFHMA010000109.1:0-6414 GCA_965656775.1 Luminiphilus sp. | reverse complement strand
AGTATGCCGAAACCAAACTGCTGCCCCGCGTAAAAGAAGCCTTCCGTAATGAGCACACCGATATCGCCATTTTCAAAGAAATGGGCGAACTCGGGTTACTCGGCTCTACCATCGACGGCTACGGGTGCCCCGGTGTCGATTACGTGTCCTATGGCTTGGTTGCTCGAGAAGTTGAGCGAGTTGATTCCGGCTATCGATCAATGCTCAGCGTGCAATCATCGTTGGTGATGTATCCCATTTATGCCTACGGCACAGAACAACAACGTGAAAAATATCTGCCCAAGCTCGCCACCGGTGAGTGGATTGGCTGTTTTGGGTTAACCGAGCCCGACCACGGCTCTGACCCCGGCGGTATGGTTACACGCGCCCGTAGTACTGATGGTGGCTACCGACTAACGGGCGCCAAAATGTGGATATCCAACAGCCCCTTCGCTGATGTATTTGTGGTGTGGGCAAAAACCGATGACAACATTATCCGCGGTTTCATTCTTGAAAAGGGCATGCCCGGTCTTAGCGCCCCGAAAATTGAGGGCAAGCTGGCACTGCGCGCATCGACTACCGGCGAGATCGTCATGGATGATGTGTTTGTGCCCGAGGAAAACCTACTGCCCAACGTCAGCGGCTTAAAGGGACCCTTTGGCTGCCTCAACAACGCTCGCTATGGTATCGCTTGGGGCGTGATGGGTGCAGCGGAAACCTGCTGGCATACGGCGCGGCAATACACCCTAGACCGTCAGCAGTTTGGGCGCCCTTTGGCTGCCAATCAGCTTATTCAGTTGAAACTGGCCGACATGCAAACTGACATTGGCCTTGCGCTACAGGGCTGTTTACGTGCTGGTCAAATGCTATCGGCCGGCGCAGTATCACCGGACCTCATCAGCCTGATTAAGCGTAACTCCTGCGGCAAAGCCCTCGATATTGCCCGTAAAGCGCGGGATATGCTGGGAGGTAACGGTATCTCTGACGACTACCCTGTTATGCGCCACATGATGAACTTGGAGGTCGTGAATACCTATGAAGGTACCCACGATATCCATGCGCTCATTCTCGGGCGCAGCCAGACCGATATTCCTGCGTTCTAAGGGCCTAATAAGCGCTAACGACGGCAACGCTCAACGGGTGGGCACACCAATCGCCACGGGTCGTACGGGAGAACCCGACCCACCCGCAATGCGTAACGGCATGATCATGGCGCAAAACTCATAAACACCGTCGGCAGCCACCTCTTCAAGGCGGCTATTTTGAATTTGCAGCACGCCCGACTGAGATAGGTTGTGATGGTGGATGGCAAAGGGCAAGCCCGCTGGCGTGCCTTCGGCCGGCCCCGCTTTACCCTGGAGCTGACCACGCAATACCGGGTCGGTGAAGGGATTATCAAGTGATATCAGGACCACCCCTTGGGTTCCCAGCCACTGCACGGCATCGTAGCCCAAGCCTGGTCCCATACCGTAGTACTCGGCATCGGTCATGGGATCGGTCCATTTTTCACCCCAGCCGGTGTTAATGAACAAGACATCACCGGGCAAAATACCCCGCTCATCCAAGCCTTGCGCTGCCAACATGCCGTCGATATCAGCTTTGGTGATGCGCACGCCGGGCTCCAAGCGCTGACCTTCGCCCAGATAGGCCTTAGCATCGAGCAGTAAACCCGACGTAATAATGGGCGGCACTTTGTCGACACCCAATTTCAGCAACGGCGACTCGGCGGAGGGCTTCACCTCTTCCTGACTAAAACCACCGAAGTACTGCACCCGATCGGCCGGGAAATCACCCTCCCCTGACCATGGCTCGGGCAACACACCAAAGTGGCCCAGTGCATCCATTTGCGTGCCTTGCGCAGCGTGCTCGCCGGTGACGCTCTCGCCGTTAAACGCGTGCAGCGTGCCGGGCAAACCTACAGTGCCCCGAAAACTGTATTCGAGGGGCATGCCAAAGGGTGATGCTGGCATGGTGTTGCTACGCACATGAGACAACTCATAGGCCTGGGCCCCTGGCGTGGCCAAGTACTCGGCACAGCGCGCCCATGTAGCGGGACCCAAAGCGCGGGCATTACCCAGCTCATCCCCGGGGCGGGACACCCCCCAATCTGCCTGAGCCGAGGCAGTGACACTGACAAGTGCCACCGCAAGTGCGGTACTGATCTTCTGGGGAAGCGAATACAAATGGGTCATGGTGTACCTCTTGTGTCATTAGGGTTGTCGGTCGCGATAGGTTGATTACAGCCCCGGCGATCGGGAATTTCAAGATATTTTCGGTTTAAAATGTTTGCTCAAAGCCGGCCCAGCTGGCATGTTCAAATAACAACAACAGCGAGTGAGTGCGACGATGTCAGAGGGCCAGTCAAGAAGCCTACTTCAAATCTTAGGACCGGGAATTCTGTTTGCGGGGGCTGCGGTAGGGGTGTCTCACCTCATCCAGTCGACCCGAGCAGGCGGCATGTATGGTCTGGCGTTAATCGTCTTCATTGTGCTGGCCAATTTAGCCAAGTACCCCGCCTTTCGATTTGGCAATCAATACGCAGCCGCGTCAGGCACGAATCTTATTGTGGCCTATCGCCAGCAAGGACCGGTTGCTATTGGCATGTTCATCGTATCGACGCTACTCACCATGTTCGCAGGCTGCGCCGCTATTTCCATTACCACCGCAGGGCTCGCCAAAGTGACCTTTGGGCTAGAGGCCGACAGTTTCACTATTGTGCTGGTCGTGTGGGCTGCGGTGGCGGCCATTTTGTATCTAGGTGAGTATCGGGCACTCGATGCCATCGTTAAGGTGTTGCTGTCGTTCCTTACCATCAGCACCCTTATCACGACCATTGCGGTAGCCCCCGAGCTTGAATTTTCCGGCCTCGGTGACTTATGGCCCTCTGAGTTCAGTCTCCCTACCATCATTTTTATTGCTGCACTGGTTGGCTGGATGCCAGCACCTCTCGACACATCGGTTTGGCAATCCCTGTGGAGCCAGGCCAAGGCCCACACCGACAATCACCAGCCGACGACCCGGGAGGCGGCCATTGATTTCAATATTGGCTTCGCTGGCACGGCTATTTTGGCCATTTGCTTTGTCATTATGGGTGCTGGCGTCATGCACAAAGCGGGCATCGAATTCGAATCGAGTGCCGCAGGCTTCGCAACCCAGCTCATTAACATTTATAGGGACACCCTTGGGGATACCGTGGCAACGCTAGTCGGTGCCTCTGCCATGGCGGTTATTTTTACGACGACACTCACCGCCATCGATGCCTGGCCACGTTCGATGGCGGGTGTCATGCTCATTCTGCGATCGCCAGAGACCGACGTTGGCGACACCCTGTCGCGCATACGTCACCCGCTGTACTGGATGTGGATGGCAATATTATTCGCAGGCGCAGGGCTCATTCTTGGTTTATTTGCCCACTCATTCAAATTACTACTCGATATTGCCACCACTGTGTCATTCCTGACGGCACCAGTGTTTGCCATCCTGAATCACCGAGCCATGTTCGCCGACAATATTCCTACTGACAAACGCCCTAACGACGTACTTCGCTGGTGGAGCCTGTTAGGCATCTTTGCCCTTATTGTCTTTACCCTAGCCTACATCGGCATCCGGCTGGCGGCCTGACAGTAATCGTCGCTCAAGCCAGAGGGGTATCAGCCCCACTAACAAAGCCGTCCAGAGCCACCGGGGGTTGATGGGGGCAAAAGTCTGGGGATGGGACTGCTTAGGGTCAGCTGAATAGCCCTTTTGAGTGGCCATTGCTACCTCCCTTGTTGCGGTTTGACGGCGAGCGAAGCGATCGGTTTGATGCTCGTTATCGGTCCATACCCGCAGGTTAAACTGATCGAGAACTCTGCCCTCGTCGTCCCGCAGCGAAAGTTCATGCCAACCCACCTGGGTCGTCCATACATAACCACAGGCGATCGACCCACCGGTGCTGGGCGCTATCAAAGGTACTGGCTCTGACGATGACCCCAAGGGTGCAACGATGATGCTTAATGTCAGAGCCTGCGGGTTGTCGGCGCAAATCTGAAGACGCTCGAAAGATCGCACTTTGGTGGGCTGCATAACAGACTGTAAGCGCGCGGTTGTCGAAGGCCGACCCACCGCTGTCATTAAGTTTGCCCAATATCGACTGAATCCGGTATCGGCACCGGACGTCATCCACCGATAACGATCGCGTAACCGACTCATCGCCACCCTACCCAAGCCCTGTTGTCGCCACACTTCTAGTACGGCACCGTGCTCATCAACCGTGAGGGGCTGTGCGTCAATAGGGTTCATGTACCAAGGGGTTACCGGCAATGGCCTTTGGGTGATGGGCTGGCCTTGTCGTAGGACCAACCGTTCATGTCTTTCATCATCGGGGCTTAAGGCCACACCAAAAACAGCACCCTGGATGGGATCATTGACCATGGCCTGGGCCAAGGTTTCATCTAACAGCACGAGTAAACCCAAGCCCTCGGAGGCAGCCGATAATAAGATTAAGCGGTCGGCACCGCTCAAGCCCAACCACTGTCGACCATCGAGCACCATCAAATCGACCGTGGCTAGTAACGACGGCACTAATGCCAAGGCTACGTCGCCGGTGACATTGATGCGTTGACTTAAATAACGATCGCGACTTATTTGAGTGCGCACTAACACCTGCGCGCCGCTGTCAGCGGCCCAACGACTGAGCTGCTGGGTATCGAAAGAAGGCGAGGATTGCCAGATCATAAGTCGGGGTGGCTCTGGCGCCCTCACAAAGCTGGTAATGGGCTCGCGCTGACGTACCGAATCACCCTCCGATACCTCTAGGGTGTACTCAACAGGACCCAAGATGGGGGGCAACGCCTGCAACTGGAATTGCTCCCCCGGCAGTACGGTTCGGGTATCGATGCTGCGTCCCGAAGCATCGACTAAGGCCAGCATCAAGGGGGCTTCGCTACCATCCCATCGAAGACGACCCGTAACATCGAGCGCCTCACCAGCACCGAGATAACTGGGCCACTGCAAGTCTGTTAACCCCTGGAGTTCGGGTGGTGACCACTGCACTGTGATGGGTTCCGGTAGGGTTGCCCAATCGGCTGCCGATAGCCCGTGCCCTGTGACCAGCAATCGGCTCGTGGTGGGGTGGCGCAAAACGATTTGACCTGGCGTTTGCAAATGAGGCAGCGCGTCCGCGCCGGGGAGTTCGAAAGTACCCAGACGGTAGCGCGTGCGACCTGCGGGCACCTCAAGTGTGCCCTCGGTGATAAGCGTTACCGACGCCGCATGGGGATCGGGCACCTTCGGTGGCGCCAACAACAACAGCACAACCGTCGTCACCCAGATATTGAGAGCTAACACCCACCATCGCCGCGCTCGGCTACACTGGCGTCGTCGAGCCCACGCCATCGCCATGACTCGCAGTTGGCCCAATAGCCACAGCACTGCCACGACCAGCGCCACAGTCGATAAAGCCCACTGCACTCCACCGAACGACAATGACAAGACTGGGGCCATCAACCAGGCCCCTGACGCAATTGCTGTAAGCGCTGCCCATAGCGCTCGGCCAAGCTGCTGGGCATTACTCTGGGTGCACTACTCACAGGCGCCACTAGGGTGGGCAGCGCTGACCACAGGGTTTGTCGTAATACCTGACGACAATCACTGCAGTCACCGAAATTCATACGTCCCTGCTGATGTAATTGGGTGAGTAAGGCCGCCGCGCGAATAAAACCGGGACGCGATTCAGCGGCTTCGGTGAGCACTGTTGCACCCGCCTGCAATAGGTCCCTGTCCGAGTCTGTAAATTCTGTGTTGTCAGGGGTCGACAACAACCAGCGATGCAGATCCTGCAGTACCGCCGTTGTGCTGCTATCGGGAACGGCCTGTTGGGCATGCACTCGAGATTGAATGTCGGCCAGGTCACCGGTAAGCCGCCGGTCTTCACTGATTGGCGGCGGCTCAAAACCCAGGCGCTGGGTATAAATGCGCTGCGCTTTGCGAGCCAAGTCGAAGTATCGCAGGGCATCACGCTCGAAGGGTAAGGCGGTCTCTGGATCACCAAGGCGAAGATGTAGTTCGGCATCCCACATATTAGCCAGCGCCCGTTTCATTAAACCAACCGGACTTTGGCGACTAATGGGGCCAATATCGGCAGCACCGTGGTCGTGGCCAAATCGAGCCATCAGTGCCTCAGCATTACCAAACAAACCGTCGGTACCGCCGGCGGTGCCCGCACCATGGTCACCCCCGTCGGCCCCATGATCATGTCCTTCGTGGTCGTCATGCTCGTGGCGGCTGTCGCTATCGGTAGACGCTCCAGCGCTATTACCAGCAACCTCGGTCAAACCCTCAGGGGCCTCACTCTCACCAAATTCATCCCCCACATATTGGCCATAGCGCTCTTTCAACTCGCCCTGGTCAACACCCAACGCACGGGACGTGGCAAGAAACACTTCGTGACTAAGG
>CBFHMA010000108.1:0-6570 GCA_965656775.1 Luminiphilus sp. | reverse complement strand
CACCCACCACCCAGAGCTTTATAAAAGGCTACGACAGCAGACAAGTAAGCGCCATCGGTTTGCAATTTTCTGTCAGCCTGGGTCAGCGCCGATCGCTGAGCGTCTAATACCCGCTGAAAATCCGTATAGCCTTCCCGATACCGAATTTGCGCTAAGACCAGTGAACGCTCGGCAGCTTCGACGGTTTCCAGAAGCATGTCCTGCTGTTGCGAGGTGTAATCGATGGTTATCATCGCATCGTCCACTTCCCGTGCCGCAGCTAGTACCGTCTGTCGATAGGCCTCAATGAGTTGCTGAAGACGGGCGTCCTGCACTTGCACACCACTGGCGATGCGACCCCAATCGAACACCGACCACGATACCGCAGGTCCAAGGGCAACACCGCGCAGCTCATCGGTGAAGGGTAAACCGTATTTATTCCACGATAACTGCCCACCCACCGCAATGGCCGGATAGTACTCAGCCTTCGCGAGGCCTATTTGGGCAGACTGAGCAGCTACCTGCCACAGGCTGGCACGGACATCGGGCCGCTGCTGGAGTAATGAGGCGGGCAAACCCGCTATCGGTTTTAACCTCATGCCTTCGGCATGGATCGGACCGGGCGTACCCAGCTCGTCGATAGCTCCCGGAGGCCTCCCCAACAGCAGCGCGATGGCATTGTGCAGTTGAGCACGCGCTTGTAACAGGGCCGGCAAACTCGCCTTAGTGGATAAATATTGGGTTCGAGCTTGCTGTAAATCGAGCTCGGATTGCTGACCCGCGTCAAATAGTTGTTGCGTGATCTCCAGACTTCGGTACTGGCGATCGATGTTGGCCTGTAATACCCCCAAGCGAGATTCGATAATACGAAGCCGCCAATAGGTATCGACTACCTGGGCTACCAGCAGTACCTGTGCATCGCGCTGAGCAGCAATCGAGGCCATGAACGCGGCATCAGCAGATTCCTGTGCCCGTTTGAAACGCCCCCAAAAATCCAATTCCCAACCAGCACTTAAGGTTGCATCCCACCGTGTTAATCCATCGCTACTGCGACTACTGTCGTTACGGACCTCTACCACGCTGCCGGCGAGGGTTTGCTGTTGTGGATAGCTCAGGGCATCTGCACCAGTCACCAGTGCTCGGCTCTCGAGAACACGAAGACCTGCTATTTGCAGGCTAGGATTGTCGGCACGTGCTATTTCAACCAATTGGTTGAGTACCGGATCGTGAAACTGACGCCACCACTGATCGAGCCCTATGCCATCCGCTTCACCCTCTGGGATCGCGGTAATAACAGCACCATACAGTTCCGTCTCGAGCTGCTGTAGCCACGGAAATGACGGCTCTTCGTATTCAGGCCCTACGGTTGTGCAACCCTGCAATGCAATGAATAACCAACCGCCAAATAAACCCCAGGAGCGTTTGCTTCGCCGTAACACTTGAATCAATCGTTTGAATCAGGGCTAACGGCGGCTGTTTCGAGATCAACCCAGGCCATGAAGAGGCTATAACCCAGCGATAGCAGAACAGCACCCAGGAACAATCCAATAAGACCGAGTGCTACAACACCACCAATGGCGCCTATAAGTACGACGGGCATCGGCACATCAACGCCACGGCCCAGTAATACGGGTTTCAGTAAACCATCTGCTAAGCCACCAATGACGAAAAACGCCGTCATTACGGCATTAAACAGCGCACCGCCATCGCCGGTCATCCACAACCATACAATCACAGGCAAGGTCACAAGCAGCGCAGGCAACTGCACAATGGATATCACCATAATCACTATGGCCAACACACCCGCCAGCGGGATCCCCACGATCATGAAACCGACACCTAAGAGTATGGCTTGCAAAAAAGCGATACCAACAACACCGGTTGCAACCGAACGGGTGGTGGCCACACTCAAATTGAGCAGGGGCGCTCCACGGGTATTACCTGCAAGGGTTTGTGCAATACGGGTCATCGCCGCATCGGCCGATTCGGCGTACGCCATCATGATGCCAGCCACAATGATGGCCCCCAAAAACAGCGCCACTGTCCCCGCTGCGCTGCCCGCCACTGACAGCAGCGTGCGAGTCACTGTTTTAAGACCTTCTTGATGCTCTTGTAAGGTCTCGGGAAGATTGGTTGCAGCCTCGGACCATAGTGCAAAGAGGCGCTCGCCCAGGATTGGCCAGTCACTGACAGACGCAGGGGGCGTCGGTACAACCCACGCGCCCGATCGATAGGCTTCGACAAAATCGGTGATGCGCTCTGCAAAGCTCATTGACAAGGTCACAACGGGAGCGCCGATGATGAGTAGGGCCAGCACCACGATCACAGTGGCTGATCGCGCTGGCGAGAAGCCCGTTCGTCGTTGCAGCCAAGCACTGGCGGGGTGTAACACCACTGCAAGAACTAATGCCCAGAGCATGATAGGGGCAAATGGCGCGAACACCCGGACACATAACAGTAAGCCCAGCGCTGCCAGCGTAAAGCGCATAAGCGCAGGCAACAACATCTCTGCAAGCGCTTTTTGCGCGTCGTTGTTATTAGACAAGGGATTCTCCAACAGAGCGTGTCAAACAGTGGGTTGCCGGTAACCCCTGCTCCTAAAAACAAAGTCTTTTTATAGCAGCATTAACAGATTTGTCACTATTTTCCCAAGATTGAGGCACGTACACTCTGCCCTCGCACAGGCCTCTGGCTGTTTGCAGTAGATCTGTTGCCACATTTCACGTTACGGGCTTCGCTGCCGAGCCAGTGAGCACAACACTGGCGCAAAGGATTTCCCATGTTCACCACAATGAAAGCCGAATGGTTCGGCAATACGCGTGCCGACATTCTCGCTGGCCTTGTGGTCGCCCTAGCATTGATTCCAGAGGCCATCGCATTTTCTATCATCGCCGGTGTTGATCCCCGGGTTGGGCTGTATGCCTCTTTTTGTATCGCCGTCGTGATCGCCTTTGTTGGTGGTAGACCGGGTATGATTTCAGCAGCCACTGGTGCCATGGCCCTGGTCATGGTCACCCTGGTAAAAGAACACGGCCTCGATTACTTGCTGGCTGCAACGCTATTAACGGGTGTACTCCAGATTGGCGCAGGTGCGTTGAGGCTGGGTGAATTAATGCGCTTTGTTTCTCGCTCGGTGGTTACTGGCTTCGTCAATGCGCTGGCCATCCTCATTTTTATGGCTCAGCTCCCAGAGCTCACCGATGTCACTTGGCACGTCTATGCCATGACCGCAGCAGGTCTGGCTATTATCTATTTGTTTCCGCGAGTCCCCGTTGTCGGACGAAACATCCCATCGCCCCTTGTCTGCATTGTGGTCATGACAGCCGTTAGCGTGGCACTGGGGCTCGATATTCGCACCGTGGGTGATATGGGCGAACTGCCCGATACCCTACCCGTTTTTCTACTCCCTGATATTCCGCTGACTTTGGAAACCCTCTGGATAATCGCACCCTACTCCCTGGGCTTGGCCGTTGTTGGACTCCTTGAATCTCTTATGACTGCCACTATCGTCGATGATTTAACCGATACCAGCAGCGACCGTAATCGCGAGTGCAAAGGTCAGGGCGTGGCTAACGTGGTGGCCGGTCTGTTCGGCGGTATGGCCGGCTGCGCCATGATTGGACAATCCATCATCAATGTGAAATCCGGTGGTAGAGGACGATTGTCCACGTTCACCGCGGGTGCTGTGCTGATTGTTATGGTGGTGTTCCTCGATGACTGGCTTCGACAGATACCCATGGCAGCGTTGGTGGCCGTGATGATTATGGTGTCGATTGGCACCTTCTCCTGGGCCTCTGTGAGAGATTTACGACGTAATCCACTCTCTAGCAATATCGTGATGGTCGTCACCGTCGCGGTCGTCATAGCCACACACAATCTCGCTATTGGGGTTTTTGTGGGCGTGCTGCTGGCCTCGCTGTTCTTTGCCCATAAAATCGGCCGCTTCATGGTGGTGAAAGTTGACGAACTCGATGCCGATGGCAGTCGGTGCTACCGTGTCGTAGGGCAAGTATTCTTTGCTTCAAGCGAACAGTTTGTTGCAGCTTTTGATTTTCGTGAAGTCGTTGAGCACGTCGTTATCGATCTGAGTCAGGCCCATTTTTGGGACCTGACATCCGTCGCGGCACTGGATAAAGTGGTGATTAAATTCCGTCGCGAAGGAGCGGATGTGGAGATTCGCGGCATGAATCAGGCAACAGAAACCGTGGTCGACAAATTCGGCATACACAACGACCCCAATGAAGTCGAAAAATTGATGGGTGGTCACTAATACCCGGAGCGTTACGCACTATGGACACCATTTTTGCCTGTATCGACGGCTCCACGGTTAACAATGCCGTCTGCGACGCAGCGCGCTGGGCATCTGAACGCTTAGCAAAGCCCGTCACCTTGCTTCACACCCTCGAAAAGCAGGCTCAGCATGGCGCCGACACGCTCAGTGGCAACATAGGCCTCGGCGCACAAATAGAGTTGTTGGAGCAAATGGCTCAGCTGGATCAGGAACGGGCCCGGCTAGCTATGCAGTATGGTAAGTCGCTATTGGAAACCGCCGTGGCGCGCCTGGGTGACAAACATTCGGAGCCCGTTAACACCCTGCTCCGACACGGTGATTTTGTTGAAAACCTTGTTGAGCTCGAGTCCCAAGCCCGTTTAATGGTTGTTGGAAAAGTGGGGCTCGATCACGGTGGCGAGTTCAGTGCTGTTGGCTCTCATATTGAAACCTTATTACGACAAGTTCACACCTCGGTGCTCATCGCCAATCCAGTATTTGAGCCGCCCCGGAACTTCATGCTGGCCTACGACGGTCGCGATACTGCCGATCGTTCATTGGCGCGCATTATCGAAGGCGGTCTTTTAGGGGGCCTCCCCTGCCATCTGGTCATGGTGAAATCCGGTGACCGTGCCCGGGAAGATAAGTTACCAGCCGCAGAGACTCGCCTCAAAGAAGCAGGGTTTCACGTCACGACAGCGCTACTGGAGGGCCCCATTTTCGAGACCCTCCAGGCCTACCAGCAGAGCCAACAGGTCTCACTACTGGTCATGGGTGCATTTGCGCATTCGAAGGTGCGACATCTATTTTTAGGCAGTAACACTATCCGCATGCTAGAGAACGCCACCGCGCCACTCATCGTGCTGCGCTAGCGCTCTATGTTGGCTGACTCACACAACCACGAAAAGCCAAGTACTGCGGGTCGATGATAACGCTGGCGGCGACGGCACAGATAAAAAGTGCGCTGCATCCGGAGCTCATCGGGAAGCGCCAAAGGCACTAAGCGACCGCTATCAAAGTAGGCTGCCAATACTTTCTGCGATAAACAACCAATACCTAGGCCCTGTTCGACGGCACGTCGAATAGGTTCGTTGTGGCGAAATTCCAAAAAAACCGGCAGCGATGGCAGCAGCGGCCGAAATACCCGGTCAAATAGCAACCGCGCACCGGAGCCCTGCTCACGCAATACCCACCGGTTAGTCAGAATGTCTTGCTGCGTTAACACATCACGTTGGGCCAGCTCGTGGTGGGGCGCACAAAAGACGATCAACTCATCCTCAAGCCAAGGGGTCAACTCAAGATCAGGGTGATCAATGTGGTACTCAATCATCCCGAGCTCGACCTCGGCGTTAAGTACTTTGGTTACCACATCGGGCGAATTGCCGGTACTGATGTCGATACGGGCATCAGGGTAGCTGTCGAGCCAGCGTGCGATGTAATCGACAGCTAGATGATTTGCAATGGTGAAACTAGCAGCGACGGTCAGGTCCCCGTTCGATGCAGCACCCGATAGCTCTGTATCGAGCTGGCGTGCCTCATTAAGCAAAGCTTCGGCCCGGACCTGAAGCTGCTGCCCCATAGGATTTAACCTCAGGCGTTTGCCAACTCGGTCAAAGAGCATCACGTCGTAACTGCTTTCCAGGGTATTCAGTGCGGCACTGACAGCCGACTGTGACATAGCGAGCGCCTCCGCGGCCGCCGCGGTGCTGCCGTGATCAGCGATCGCTGTAAATACCTCTAGCTGTCGCAGTGAATAACGTAGGGGGTCGGTACGCATACAGGTCTAGGGTCTGGAACAAGATGCCAGCAATCTACCATAAAAATAGGTTGATCAAACCCAAAAAACCCGTTTAACAAATATCTCGATTGCACCTACACTAATGCCAACTTCCCGTATCAACGCAGGTAACCGCAATGACCGAACAAAAAGCCACCAACGTTCACTGGCACGATGGCGATATCAGCCGCGATGATCGCGCCCGACTCCTTGGGCAGAAAGGCGCCACACTCTGGTTCACTGGCCTCTCAGGAAGCGGCAAGAGCACGGTTGCCGTAGCACTTGAGGCGAGACTTTTTGAACGCGGACACCTAAGCTACCGACTCGACGGAGACAATATTCGATTTGGCATCAATAAAAATCTGGGCTTCTCTGCAGAAGATCGGACGGAAAACATCCGTCGCATTGGTGAAATCGCAAAGTTGTTCGTCGATGCTAATGTCATTGCTCTGAGTAGCTTCATTAGCCCCTACCGCGCAGATCGCGATCAAGTACGCGCCTTGCACGATGCGTCGGACATGCCCTTCATCGAGGTTTTCGTCGA
>CBFHMA010000107.1:0-6746 GCA_965656775.1 Luminiphilus sp. | reverse complement strand
ATTGCAGCGGCAAATGCCATGGGTACCCTACCCCAATCACACTTAATAGCTACATCGGGGGTATACCGCTCGAAGCCTATGGGGCCCCAAGATCAACCCGACTACCTGAATGCCTGCGCGCACTTGAAGACAGAACTAAGCGCCAACGCGTTACTCAAGGCACTAAAAGACATTGAAGCCAACATGGGCAGAGTAACAACACGTCGCTGGGGCGAGCGTGTCATCGACTTAGATATTTTGCTGTTTGGCGACCAGTGCATTGCCGAAGACAACCTAACGGTGCCCCATAAAGGGTTGGAACAACGGGCTTTCGTGATTGGTCCACTCATCGATATAACACCCGAGCACTTCACATTACCCAATGGCATTTTGCTGGCTTCCCTGTGGCAGCAATGTGATCAACAGTCATTGCAGCGGTTGCAGGCCCGCCTCTTATAACAGTGCGTATGGAAGCGCCATGAGCTCTGAACTCCCTCTCAAAGGACGCCAACCCCCTGGCCACATTGCGGTGGAAGGCCCTATTGGCGTGGGCAAAACCACCTTGACCCATCGTTTGGCCGAGGCCTTTGGTCACGAAGTGATGTTGGAAGAGGCCTACGACAATCCGTTTCTTACCAAGTTCTACGAAAACCCACGGCAAGTTGCACTAGCCACGCAGCTATTCTTTCTCTTTCAACGGGCGCAAAAGCTGGAATCGTTACGGCAAAACGACCTATTCGCCCGTGCCTGGGTTTCGGACTTTATGATTGAGAAGGATCCGTTATTTGCGCGTATCAATCTCGATGCCGATGAATTCTCGCTCTATCAGAAGGTCTACAGGCAAACCATAATCGACAGCCCAAAACCCGACTTGGTCATTTATTTGCAGGCTGCACCTGAGCGGCTGTTAGAGCGCATAGAGCAGCGCGGACTGGCCCCCGAGAGACGCATTCAGCGCAGCTATCTTGAACAGTTGAATGAGGTGTACAGTGAATTTTTCCTTTACTATGATGCCGCACCGTTGCTTATTGTGAATGCAAACGACTTAGACCTTGCTAACGGTGACAGGGATTTCTATGCATTGGTGGACTACCTGCTAGACATCAAAAGCGGAAAACACTATTTCAACCCCACCTTCTTCGGTTAATCTTCGCGCCCTTGGGGCAATTTGTTACCTAACGACCAACATTAGGGGCGGGCATGAGTAAACGCGTAACAATTAGCACGCTAAACAAGATGAAAGCCGCGGGCGAGAAGTTCGTGATGATCACCGCCTATGACGCCACCTTTGCACGACTGGTGAGTGAAGCGGGCGCCGAGACCATTCTGGTGGGCGATTCTCTGGGTATGGTGTTACAGGGTCATGACACCACTGTCCCGGTGTCGATTGTTGACATGGCCTACCATACTGCCTGCGTAAGCCGCGCCAAGCCCCATTCCCTAATCGTGGCCGACATGCCCTTTATGAGCTACGACACCCCCGACAATGCACTGCGCTCGGGTATGGCACTCATGCAGGCGGGGGCCCAAATGGTGAAACTTGAGGGTGGCATCTGGCTGAGTGATACCATTGAGATGCTCGTTGAACGGGGTGTACCCGTGTGTGCGCACCTCGGTTTAACACCGCAATCGGTGAACGTGTTTGGGGGCTATCGGGTACAGGGACGCACACCCAAGGAAGCCAAATCTATTCTTGCCGACGCCGTGGAAATTCAAGATGCCGGGGCCAGCTTGCTGGTGCTCGAGTGTATTCCTGCACCCCTAGCCGCGGATATTACCCGCAAGCTCGACATTCCGGTCATTGGTATTGGTGCGGGTGGCGGTACCGATGCCCAAGTATTGGTGCTACATGATTTACTGGGCTTAAGCGAACATCCGGCCAAGTTCGTCGAGAACTTCATGGAGAATAACGGTTCGGTGCAGGAATCACTCAGTGCCTTCGTTGATGCCGTGAAGACGGGGCGTTATCCCCGCGACGAGCACACTTACAGCTAGCCCAAGCCTCGCCCTCTGCCGAGATCGACTGTCATGGATATAGCCGCCGACCCCACCAGTCTCCAACAGACGCTACAGGGCTACCGCACAGCGGGCCAGACAGTGGCTTTTGTGCCCACCATGGGCAACTTACACGCGGGGCACCTGTCGTTGGTGCATCGGGCAGCCAGCCTTGCCGACCGCGTGGTGGTCTCCATATTTGTAAACCCTATGCAGTTTGGCCCAAACGAAGATCTCGACGCCTACCCTCGCACCCTAGAAGCCGACTTAGCGCAACTTAAGGCGGCGGGGGTAGCGCTGGTATTTACCCCCCAGCCCGAGCACATTTACCCCGAGGGCATAGACGCGCACACCAAAGTGTCAGTGCCGAGACTGACTACTGTGCTGTGCGGGGCTAGCAGGCCCGGTCACTTCGATGGGGTGACATCGGTAGTGTGCAAACTCTTCAATGTAGTCGCACCTAACGTGGCGGTGTTTGGGGAGAAAGACCTGCAACAACTGCTTATCATTAAAAAGATGGTGCACGACTTAGCCCTACCCGTGGCCATTGAAGGGGTAGCCACCGCCAGAGCCGACGATGGCCTGGCCCTCAGTTCTCGAAATGGCTACTTAACCCCTGAAGAACGCGCTGTTGCCCCAGGCTTACGGCAAACCCTTACCGCCATGGGTGCTGCCATTAGCGCTGGCGAACGCCATTATTCTGCCCTCTGCCAAGCGCACAGTGCACAGCTGGAAAACCAAGGCTTCAAGCCCGACTATTTAGAGATTCGATGCCGATCTACCCTCGCCTTGGCCACTAGCGACAACCAGCAACTGGCGATTTTTGCGGCAGCGAAACTGGGTAAAACCCGGCTTATTGATAATCTTCAGCTGGATCTGTAAAGGCCAGAGACGCCTCACCGTAGTAGCGGGCGCCACCTGCGGTGGCTACCAGGCGCAGGGCATCGCTGCTGTTGGGAGCGCCAGCTAAACGCACTAACCACACTTTGCCATTAGCGATTTGGCCGTCACCGGCCTGAGCTGTACTCGATGCGGCACCCTCACCGGCCGCAGCGGCCGCCACTGGCGGCACCGATGGCTGCGAGCGCAGCCCTACCATCAGGGAATCGAGTGCAATAGCAGACTGAACAGTCACCACATGGTTATCGTCTACCGTTACCACCCATTTCACATCGGTATTTTCCAGTCGACACTCACCACCCGCATAACGACAGCCCGAGCGCTCAATGAGTGGGTAGTCGGCACCTGCCTGCACGGGCTGCGCAGCTTCTGGGGGTTCACCTGCAATCCAGCCCACTGAAAACCACGCAAAGACTGCCAGTAATGGCGCCACCAACAAAGCCACAATGACATGGCGACTTTTCATAGCTGTCACTAACGACATAAGTCCACATTCCTCGGGTCAATCAACATCACTCTAGCTTGTCATCGGACGCAACAACAGAGCCATAGACCTGTCTGTCAGGCCCTGCAACCTTTTGTAAACACATCGATAAGCGCTAGCAACGAAGCAAAAAATAGGCATAAAAAAGGGAGCGCGTGCCCCCCAATAGTTTGGGCCCCAAGTGGGGCCCACTTCAGCTACCTAATGGTGAGCGTGTGCCACATCGGAACCCATGGGAACACGAATGTCCTCCACCAAGTCCTGAATGCGCTCTGGCGGCTCTGCAGTCACTTTGCTCACAGCCAGTGCCACAGCAAAGTTCACCAGTGCGCCGACCACACCAAAGGCATTGGGTTCAATGCCAAAGAACCAGTTGCTGTCCAACCCTTCAAGGTAGGTCCAATCGGCAACAAACATAATGCCCTTGTGCTGGAACACATAGAACAGTGTGACGCCAATACCGCACAGCATGCCGGCTACAGCCCCCTCGCGGGTCACTTTCTGAGAGAAGATACCCATCATCAGTGCCGGGAAGATCGACGAGGCTGCCAGACCAAAGGCCAGTGCCACGGTACCTGCTGCGAAGCCCGGGGGGTGCAGGCCCAAATAGCCCGCCCCTGCAATGGCCAGGGCCATGGCACCACGAGATGCATTCAGCTCGGCTTTCTCGCTGATGTTTGGCATAAAGGTACTCTTCAGCAGGTCGTGGGAAATCGCCGAAGAAATCGCCAACAATAAACCCGCTGCGGTCGATAGTGCTGCCGCCAAGCCACCCGCCGCCACCAGGGCAATGACCCAGTTAGGCAGTTGCGCAATTTCGGGGTTAGCCAATACCAGAATATCGCGATCCAGCTTCACCAACTCGTTGGTTTCGGGATCGGCGCTGTACTGAATACGACCATCACCGTTCTTGTCTTCGATTTCCAAAAGACCTGTCGTTTCCCAAGTGCGGAACCAGTCGGGACGCTCATCGATCTTCAGATACTCACCGGGGCTAGGCTCGAGGGTCTGCATAATGTTGAGTCGTGCCATACCGGCTACTGCGGGTGCTGTGGTGTACAAAATAGCAATGAACACCAGCGCCCAGCCTGCCGAGCTACGGGCATCTTTCACCTTAGGTACCGTGAAGAAGCGGATGATGACGTGGGGCAAGCCCGCGGTGCCAATCATTAACGACGCGGTGTAGGCAAACATATTCAGTGTGCTAAGGCGGGTATTGGTGGTGTACTCGGCAAAACCCAACATTTGAACCGTTTGGTCAAGCTTGTCGAGTAGATAGGTATCGGTGCCCACCAACGTACTCCCCAAACCCAGTTGCGGCAGCGGGTTACCCGTTAACTGCAGGCTAATGAAAATAGCCGGAATGGTGTAAGCCAAAATGAGGACACAATACTGGGCAATTTGGGTGTAGGTAATGCCCTTCATACCCCCAAGTACGGCATAGAAGAACACGATGATCATGCCCGTGTAGAGGCCTGTTTCGTAGTCGGTCTCGAGGAAGCGCGAGAACGCCACACCAATCCCTTTCATTTGACCGATAACATAAGTAACCGAGCAGATGATGAGACAAATAACCGCCACGATACGTGCCGTGTCGGAATAGAACCGGTCGCCAATGAACTCGGGTACCGTGAACTTCCCGTACTTACGCAGGTAGGGAGCCAGCAACATGGCCAAGATAACGTAGCCGCCGGTCCAGCCCATGAGGAAGACGGAGCCGCCATAACCCATGAAGGCAATAAGGCCTGCCATACCGATGAACGACGCCGCCGACATCCAGTCGGCTGCGGTGGCCATACCATTGGCCACGGGGTGAATGCCGCCACCGGCCACATAGAACTCTTTGGTAGTACCTGCACGCGCCCAAATGGCAATGCCAATGTAGATGGCGAAAGTAAAGCCAACCACAATGTAGGTGATGAAAGCCAGATCCATTAGTCTTGCTCCTCTACATTGAACTCTTTATCGAGTTTGTGCATGGCACGGGTGTAATAAAAAATCAGTGCAATGAAGGTGTAAATGGCGCCCTGCTGAGCGAACCAAAAACCCAACTTGTAACCCCCAATCTGAATCTGGTTGAGCACGTCGACCAGCAAGATGCCGCAGCCATAACTGACCACGAACCAGATAATGCCGAGCTTGACCATTAAGGCCTTATTGCGACGCCAGTATTCCTGGGCGCTTTTTTCTGACAGGTGAGACATAACTGTCCTCCTAGGTTTGTGACGTTAACGTTATTAGATGCCGTACTTCACAGTCATTTGCAGACGCGTCATCGAGCCGTCATTGCCGTTCTCGAGCTCTTTGGTACCGTAAACCAACTCACCGCCGAGGCTCATCTTTTTCGTGGGGCTCCAAATCAAATTGACATGCCCGGTTTGGTAACTCTTAGCTAGGGTTGGCGCAGCTGCGTATTCCGCCATAGAGGGGTTATCGGCTTCGGCCATGGAGAGGGTGACACCGCCACTCCACTGATCGGTGAAGCTGCGTCGGTAGGCCACGAAAGCACCCATTTGGTCGAAGGTCTCGATGCTGCCGTCGTTGGCTATGTACCCATCATTGAAAGCGTTAATACCCAAGTAACGGCCCAATGCATCGCCGTAGTTAGCACCGAAGCGAATGTCCGCAGCACCCATGACGTACTTACCCGACAAGCTCAGACCATAGCCCGCCACCGAGTCGTCGGTGGTGCCGTTGTCGTAGGTCAGCTGACGCGCGATACCCGCCAGTGACCAAGCCAAGCCGCCATTTTTGCCGTTGTAGCGGGCCACCAAGTCGGGAATGCCTTCAGAGAAATCGTCGTGGGGCTCGCCGTTTAAGCGCGTCCGTGGGTTTTCAACCGCGAACATCCAAGGCCCCGTGGTAATACGAATCATGGGCTGGCGGTTAAAAATCGTGCCTACGGGACCGACGAAATCGAGGTTTGCGGGTAATGCGGCTACGTTGAAAAACGTTGACCAGGTTTGACCCGCCAGTAACGATGAATTTTCACCGTACTGCCATTTCACATAGGCGTGGCGCATACGGTTCGCCCAGCTGTTCGACACCCGTTCATTGCCCTGACCGCCCACGGCGAAGTCCATCTCGAAATTGGTCGAGATAGTGCCTACATCGGTTTGGGTGGCGGTTTTAAGGAAGAAACGTGAAGTTTTGGCGTGCAGGTTGTAGCCCTGATAGCTTTCCCCCGAGCCATCGGACACGGGAATAAGCGAAGGAACCATAAAATCCTCAATGAGCCCATTACTGGGCTTACCTTCACTGTAGCTGGTAGCAATGGAGTCAACCTTGATAAAACCGCCATAACTCAGTTTGGTGCCAGCGGGGGTCATGTGCGCTTCATCGGCAGAGGCGGTGTTACTGGCTATTTTCTTTTCATCTATATCGAGGA
>CBFHMA010000106.1:0-6816 GCA_965656775.1 Luminiphilus sp. | reverse complement strand
TGTGCTGTTCTGACGCTGGTCGGTACAGTGAACATTCCAATCATCTATAAATCGGTTGATTGGTGGTACATCCTACATCAGCCGGCGTCTATCAAGTTCACCGGAGAGTCAGCCATCGATGCCAGCATGCTCTACCCCTTACTGCTTAACATCGGTGCTTTTTACCTGTTGTTCGCCAGTATCGTGTTGCTCAATATGCGCGCTGAACTGGTGCAAACACACCGTGGCGCGAATTGGCTTCAGAAACTAGTCAGCGCGGGAGGGCGTTAATCGTGTACTTTGAGTCACTATCCGATGCCCTGACCATGGCAGGACATGGTCCATATGTTTGGGCCTCTTATGGTATTACGCTGGCCGTCCTGGCCGCACTTGTTATCAACCCCATTCAGCGACAACGCAGTGCGCGCCGCGCAATAGCCGCCGAAGTACGGCGTCGCGACGCAGCAAAGCAAAAGGAGACGTAAGATGCATCCAAAGCGTAAGCAGCGATTGATCATCGCCTGTGTCATCGTCGTGCTCTCGAGTGCCGCCGTGGGCTTGGTAACCTATGCACTGCGTGGCAACATCAATTTGTTTTACCCTCCGGCTGATGTCGTCGCGGGTAAGGCGCCCCTCGATCGCCCGATTCGTGTCGGCGGCATGGTTGTTGAGGGCAGTATTCGTCGCAGTGATTCTGATCTCACCACCACCTTTGACGTAACGGATTACGATGGCACGGTGACTATAAGTTATACCGGCATCTTGCCCGATTTATTCGCCGAGGGTGAGGGTGTGGTGGCTGCCGGAACCCTCGATGTCAATGGACATTTAGTGGCGTCTGAGGTGCTGGCGAAACACGATGAGAATTACATGCCCCCAGAGGTGGCTGCAGCTCTCGAAGGCAAAGTAAAGCCAACCGGCAACGCTGGTTACACACCGGAGGAGTCATGATTCCTGAATTGGGCCATTTTGCGCTAATCATTGCGTTTGCGCTGGCGTGCCTATTGGGCACCGTTCCCCTGTGGGGGGCCTGGCGTCAGCATGCGGGTGCCATGAACATGGCGCCAACCCTCGCTCTTGGCGTCTTTGTTTTTTTGCTGCTGTCCTTTGGGTTTCTGTCCCAGTCATTTCTTGCCGATGACTTCTCGGTCAAAGTCGTTGCCAGTAATTCGAACAGTTTGCTTCCACCTATTTACAAGTTCTCTGCGGTTTGGGGTAACCACGAAGGGTCGTTGCTGCTGTGGGTGTTGATTCTGGCTGGGTGGATGACAGCAGTAGCTGTATTTAGCCGCGGCCTACCCCTGACCGTGGTGGCGCGAGTGCTTGGGGTCATGGGCCTCATTGCGGTAGGTTTCACAGCGTTCTCTTTGTTCACCTCAAACCCTTTTGAGCGACTACTACCCAGTATCCCGCCCGAAGGTCGTGACCTTAACCCCCTGTTACAGGACCCGGGTCTTATCATTCACCCACCTTTGCTCTACATGGGTTACGTTGGCTTCTCGGTACCTTTCGCCTTTGCTATTGCGGCTTTGCTAGGGGGTAAGCTTGACGCTGCATGGGCTAAATGGTCGCGGCCTTGGAGCAATGTTGCCTGGGGCTTCTTATCCCTTGGCATCATGCTGGGTAGTTGGTGGGCTTATTACGAATTAGGCTGGGGTGGTTGGTGGTTCTGGGATCCGGTTGAAAATGCGTCATTCATGCCGTGGTTGGTGGGTACTGCACTCATCCATTCCCTGGCGGTGACCGAGAAACGGGGCCTATTCCGCTCTTGGACAGTGCTGATGGCCATTGCCGCTTTCTCCCTGTCTCTACTCGGTACCTTCTTGGTGCGCTCCGGTGTTTTGACGTCGGTGCATGCTTTTGCTGCAGACCCAGATCGTGGCTTGTTCATCTTGGTCTTTCTCGGCATTGTTATTGGCGGTTCGCTGGTGCTTTATGCCATGCGTGCCCCAACCGTCGCAAGCCGCGTCAATTACGGCGCCTTGTCTCGCGAGTCTTTGTTGTTGGTCAACAATTTTGTGTTCTGTATCTCAGCCATTACGGTACTACTGGGTACCCTGTTCCCCCTTATTATGGATGCTCTGGGGCAGGGTAAGTACTCGGTGGGACCTCCGTATTTCAATGCAGTTTACGTGCCCCTAATGGCGCTGCTTATGCCATTTATGGGTATCGGGCCGATATCGCGCTGGAAAAGTGACAGTCTGCAACGCTGGTGGCATGAATTGTTAGTGCCCGCAGCCGCCACGGTGGTATTGGCCCTGGTAGCGCCATTTATGGCCGCGGAATTTAATCTGTGGGTCGCGTTGGCAGTATTGCTGTCGGCATGGTTGGTATTAGGTCTATTGCGCGATGTGCTCAATCGCACACGAACCGCCTCGGGCTTTGCGGCCAAGTGGAAGCGCCTCAGTCCCAGTTATTGGGGAATGTTAATGGCTCACGCTGGTTTTGCCGCAGTAGTGCTCGGTGCCACTGTGGTAACCCAATTCAGTGTCGAGCGCGACTTACGTATGGCTCCCGGTGATATTGAAGAGGTGTCGGGCTATCGCTTTGAGATGCTCAGTATTGGTCGCAACGACGGCCCCAATTACACGGCAGATCAAGCGGTATTCAGTGTTTGGCAAGGGGATACGAAAATTGCTGAAATGACACCCCAGAAGCGTCGCTACCTTGCAAGTGGTCAAATAATGACCGAAGCCGCTATTGACGCCGGATTTACCCGTGACCTGTTCATTGCAATGGGTGAGGCGGTGGGTGACGACGCTTGGGCCATTCGATTGCAATACAAACCCATGATTCGCTGGATTTGGGGTGGCGCGTTATTAATGGGCTTCGGTGCTTTGCTCACTGCGTTCGATCGTCGTTATCGTGCAAAAGCCACTGCGCGACAATCAAGCACTGTGGCTAGCGGCAACGTGGGAGTCGCTAATGCAACGGCTTAAGTTGTTCATACCGCTGGCCCTATTCGCGCTGATGGGTGTTTTCCTGTGGCGAGGTTTGTCTCTAGACCCTACTGCATTGCCCTCGGCTCGGGTTGGTACGTCGGTACCAGCGTTTATTTTGCCCCAACTCGACAGTGATGCGGAACTTACCGAGCAGGCATTAAGCGGTGAACCTCTCTTGTTAAATGTGTGGGCTACTTGGTGTTATTCCTGCCGCGTGGAGCACCCGTACTTACTTGAATTGGCAGCCAACGGCGTCAAAATTGTGGGGCTGAACTACAAGGATGAGTCCGACAAAGCTGTACAATGGCTGGATGAATTGGGCGACCCTTATGCGTTCACTATTGCCGATACCGAGGGCAAGTTTGGTCTGGATTTGGGGGTCTACGGGGCTCCGGAAACCTATGTGATCAATGCCGAGGGGATTGTCGTTCATCGGCATGTGGGTGTAGTGGATGACGCCGTATGGCGCAATGACCTTGCACCTTTCTTCTCTTCAGGTGAGCCACAAACCCCATGAAATACCTTGTTTGTTGTGTGTTGTCTTGTCTTGCGTTCAGTGCTGCGGCCGTCATCGAGACTTACGAGTTTAGTTCAGAGACGCTCGAGGCACGGTACCACCAGCTATCCCAAGAGCTGCGTTGTCCAAAATGCCAAAACCAAAATATCGCCGATTCGAACTCTCCCATCTCTCGAGACCTGCGTGCGCTTACTTATGAGCAGCTGGAGGCGGGCGCCACCGATGAAGAAATTTTGAGCTTCATGGTCGAACGTTATGGGGAGTTTGTCCGCTACCGGCCCGCCGTCGATGAGCGCACAGCATTGCTGTGGTATGGCCCAGCCGCCATGGTGGGTTTGGGCGCTATCGTGTTTGGTATCCATCTGCGCCGTCGCAGCAAAGTGGCGCCTGCATCGGGGGAATTGTCTAAAGAGGAGCGCGCTCGACTGGCTGCTCGTCTAGGTGCCGATACGGCTAATAGCGATGGTGTCTCTACTGTAAAAAACAAGGATGTGTCTTGAGTCTGCCCTTTGTCGTTTGGGCCGCGGTAATGGTCATTGCCGCGGCAGTATTTGTTACGGTGGTGCCGCTCCTTTGGCGCCGTGCTTTTCATGGGGAGTCGAATCTTGATTGGCTTCGGATTCGGCGCGCTGAATTAGCCGAGGAAGATCCTGCATTGCTCGAGGACGCCGAACTTCGAGTGGTCGAGGAGTGGAGTGGCGCCGACGACGATGAAGCAACGCCTGATAGGCAGCCAGGTAGAACGATTCGCCTGCCTGTCGTCATGCTGCTTGCACTGGTATTAATCCCGATCGCGGTCTACTACAGCATCGGGTCCATGGATGATGTGCTCATTGAGCAGCGCTTGACCAATGTGTCCCTTGGCATGGACGAGGACATCGGGGCGTTGATGACCGATATCGAGCGTCGTGCGGAGCTTCGCCCTGACAACCCCGATTACCTATCCTTGCTTGGAGAGTATTATCGTGGTGGCGAGCGTTATCGTGAAGCGTTGCGCGCCTATGAACGGTTGCTTGAGCAATTCCCAGAAAATCCAGAGGTCCTTGCCCTAGCTGGGCAGTCTGAATACCTGGCGAACAATCGCGTGCTCACCGATACCGCTCGGCGGCGATCGGAGTCGGCATTAGCCGGGAACCCCAATGAACGCACAGCCTTGGGTACGCTAGGCATGGCTGCCTTCGAAGCTCAGGACTACGCTCAGGCAGTCAGCTATTGGGAACGCTTGCAGGCGCTTGAGGCGCCGGGGGCTCCAGGGTATCAAATGATGCAAGGCATCATTGACGAGGCCCGCAGTCGGAGCGGTCTCGAGGCTGACACCACTACCCCTGAGACGGGATCTGCGGGCGCTGCTATTGTGATCACCGTGCCACGTCCGGTTGGGGTTAATTTGCCGGAAACTGCCTCGGTATTTGTTTTAGCCAGAGCGAGTGGTGGCGCTTCTCGCATGCCCATTGCGGTGGTTCGTCGCGGAGCGGGTGAGTTGCCCTTTACAGTCCGGTTAGATGACAGCAACTCCATGGCTGGACAGCGGTTGTCAGGTGTTGATGCGGTGGATGTCGAGGTTCAAATTTCTTACAGCGGGCAGCCGGGCCGCGACAACGCTCAGTGGCTCGCAACCCGCGACAACGTGGTACCCTCTGAGACTGCGGCTCTTACTATGGAGCTGCAGGCTAACGAACTCTAGGGCTTATCCCGGCCGCGACGGCACAACGTCAGCCGGAAACAACCCCAGCCGCCGCCAGCTAGCAGAGCTATCGCGGTCCTTGGTTACGGAAACTTTATGCGTCTAAAGTCCATTAAATTGGCCGGCTTCAAGTCTTTTGTCGATCCGACCACAGTCAGTTTTCCGAGTAATATGTGCTCGGTTGTCGGTCCTAATGGTTGCGGCAAGTCCAATATTATCGACGCTGTACGTTGGGTTATGGGGGAGAGCTCTGCGAAGACCTTGCGCGGGGAGTCGATGACGGACGTCATTTTTAACGGCACAACAAATCGCCAACCCGTCAGCCAGGCGTCAATCGAACTTATTTTTGATAACACCGATGGCAAAATCGTCGGCGAGTACGCCCGTTTTAACGAGATTTCGGTCAGGCGATTGGTGGCTCGAGATGGCACATCTGAATACCACTTAAACGGTGCCAAGTGTCGTCGCCGCGACATCACCGATCTGTTTTTGGGTACTGGCTTGGGGCCCCGGTCCTACGCCATTATTGAGCAGGGCATGATCTCTCGGCTTGTTGAGTCGAAGCCTGAAGAGCTGCGCGTCTTCATTGAAGAGGCCGCGGGCATCTCAAAATATAAAGAGCGTCGTCGGGAAACTGAGAACCGAATGCGACGCACATTGGAAAATCTCGAACGGCTTACCGATTTACGAGAAGAGCTTGAGCGCCAATTATCGCATTTACAGCGGCAGGCTCAGGCAGCGGAGCGTTATGGGGAGCTGAAGGCTGAAGAGCGCGATATCAAGGCCCAGCTGTTGGCACTGCAGTGGCGCGAGTACCAGCACAGCAGCGATTTGAGTCGACAGCGTATTAGCGAGCTCGAGGTGCAACAGGAAGCCGAGCGAGCAGCACTTGAGCATGCGCTCACCGGCATTGAATCCCTGCGCGCAGCGCTGGCCGAAGCCAGCGAGCAATTGAATACTGTACAGGCAGACTACTACAACGTTGGCGGTGAGGTGACCCGCCTTGAGCAGGCGCTGCGCTTTCAGCAGGAACGACGGGTAAGTATTTCAGAGGACTTACGCCAAACGGAAGAGTCCTTGCAAGAGGCGAGGGGGCATCTCAATGCCGATCGTGAACGACTAGCCCTATGGCGAAATGAACTTTCATCGATAGAGCCCGAGCTGGCAGAGCAGCGGGAGACCGCTGAGGCGGCAAGTCTCGCTTTGGCGGAAGCCGAGCAGGCCATGACTCAGTGGCAGGCGCAATGGGACGCTTTCAATCAACGAGCGGCGGGGCCTAAACAGACCTCTGAGGTGCAGCAAAGCCGCATCGTATATTTAGAGCAGGTACTTCGGCGTTTGCAGGAGCGTATCGGCAAGCTTGAACTCAGTGCCTCTGAGCTCGACGGCGACGACTCCGGGGTGCCGCTTGACGAGCTTGATCTGAAAATTGAAGAAATTAATACGATTGTGTCTCAGCACGAGGCCGAGATAGAGCAGGTCGACCAAAACATCCAGCGTCAACGCGCCGATATGGAACAGCTGCGACTAGAGCAAGATCAGCACCGTGTGCGCTTGCAGCAGCTGCGCGGTCAGCAGGCATCGTTGGTAGCCCTTCAAGAGGCAGCCACTGAAGACTCAGAAGCTGAAGATCTCGCACAGTGGCTAGCCTCGCAGCAATTGTCTGTGGCTGGCTCGGTATTCGAGTCCCTGAC
>CBFHMA010000105.1:0-6893 GCA_965656775.1 Luminiphilus sp. | reverse complement strand
GCTCATAACCATGAATTCTGAAATCGGCGGCCATGGGATCAAGACCTTGATCCGGCGACTGAAGTTCGCTTTGGCCCGAATAAATGGTCACCACATCACCGATTGATAATCGACCTTCCGCGATGAGTTCGGCACCTAACTGAACTACCAATCCGACACCACCCGAGCCCGTGACTTGAACATCGGACTCTCGAGCATCGAAAGGCGACACAGGGATGCCGGTTACCGCCCAGATGTCGTTGAAATTCACCTCCGACGCCAGCACGTAAACCAGGGCTTCACTGGCAGTGGGCGCAGGTGTTTCAAAGACCAACTGCCGCTCGGCCACAGTGGGGTCACCGTGCTCTGGCTCGCCGTCGACCTCAGAGCGGGCAACACCCCAGCCATATTGATAGTCAGGAACAGGCGTAACCCCTGGATAAAAGCTAGCGCCCACTGGCAACAGTCTGCGCTGATCTATCAGCTGATCTTGTTGTTCTTGAGAGGGGTATGGCGGCACCTCCTTGGGCATACAGGGCAGGGCAGCACTGCGTTTCTCGAGAAACGCACGAATACCTGCCGGCCCCGATAGGGGGTCACAGACCGCTTCGGCAAATAACCTTGCCTCCGCCTCCAACCCCGCGCCGACACCCGATTCGGCGCCGGTGAGTACCGCACTTACAATACGGTCGGCCACATGGGCCCGCCCACCCGCCGTTAACTGGTTCAATACGGTTACAGTATCGGGGTGTTTTAGTAGTGGCTCATCGAAAGCCAAGGGCTGGGCATAGTCAGAAATACAAAGGGCTTGGGCGTCGAGTACCGCGCCAAGTGGACCGGTGCCCTCGAAATAGGCACGCAAGCGTTGCATGGCGCGCTCTACTGCCGACTCAGCGCCAGCGCCCAATACCTCGTCAACTAGCCCAATCTCTTGGGCCCAATCGGCATCGATTGGGCGACCACGGAGCATTAAGCACAAAGCATCGACCGCACCCCGATTACCGTGACGCGCACTAAGCTTTCGCACAAGCCGCTGGGTACCACCGTAGCCGGGCAGTAGATTCAAATTCACCTCGGGCTGACCGAAGGTGGCATGACGTGCAGCAATCACGTAACGACAAGACAAAAGCAGCTCGTTACCACCGCCAAGGGCGGGGCCGTTCACAGCCGCAATCACTGGAATATCGAGACTTTCAATAGCAGCGAATGCCGATTGAGCGGCATGGGGCGGTGTCAGTGCCGACTGCATATCGCCTACTTCACCTATCTTGAGTAGTTCTTTCACGTCGGCACCGGCTACAAAGGTACCGCCGGCCCCGGTAATGACCAGCGCATCGATGGTGCCTTGGTGTCTGATTTGCTGGATAACCGTATGTAACTCATCCAATGCCCGCTCATTCAGAGCGTTGACCGGGGGATTGCTGATCGACAGCAAAGCCACCGTGTGCTCGTGGGTCAGGGCATGTGTCTCTAAACGTATATAGCGCCACACCTGCACAATCTTACGAGCCTGGGCAAGAGCACCATGATCACGCCAGGTAATGATGGCATCGCGAATCACATCGACGATGGCTGGATTTTTCAGGGTTGATAAATCCCCCAGGGGTGCATCCAGCAACAGTGATCGCAGGGTGCGCCGCATGTACTTGCCAGAGCGAGTCTCGGGAAAACCGGGGACCACAAGAAAGTCCGAGGGCACCGCCGTAGCACCTTTTTCAGAGCGGACAAGCTGCTGAAGCCTTGCGAAGTCGTCATCACTTAGCTTGCGACCCGGTGCCGCCATCAAGAAGGCAACAGGGGTCTCACCTTTCTCATCGTGAGGGGCGCCTACCACCACAACATTACCCAGCGGCGAATCCTCCCGCAGGGTTTTGTCCCGTAATATTGCCCCTTCAATTTCCTCTGTACCGATGCGGTGGCCCGAGACGTTAATCACATCGTCGGACCGACCATGCAATGTAAAGCCACCGTCGTCATGGCGGCGGGCATAATCCCCCTGGGTATAACTGTAGCCATCGGCCCAACGGCTGAAGTAGACCTGTTTAAAGCGCTCCAGGTCACCGCACCAATCGGCACTGCCAAAGTGTTCTTTGTCTCCCCATAGGGTGTGCGCCAAATAGGGGTAGGGTTGAGTAATCACTAACTCCCCTTTTTCACCCACATCTGCGGCTCGCCAGCCATAGCCCTCGGCACTGTCATCGGCAACGCGCACGTCGGCTTGAATCCATGGCAGCGCCCAGGTTTTGGCGTTGGCTTCAAGATCCTTATAGCCGCCGGCAGGGCAGCTGAACACAATGCCGCCGTGCTCAGTTGCCCAATAGGAGTTGATATAGTGAGGGCATATGTGCGTCATCGCGAACTGTTGAACAGCGGGCGAAACCGGCTCGGCACAGAATGTGGCCGCCCGCAGAGACGACATATCGAACTCACTCATGTCACGGGTGCTGGCAGGGTCCGTCATCACCGCTTTCAAGAACGTAGAGCCCGCTTTGAACAGCGTTACCTTGTGACGTTCGATAGTTGACGCAAATCGGCCCGCATGGGGGAATAGCGGTGAGCCTTCACACACCACCGTGGTCATACCCAGTGCAAGAGGTGCCGCAATCAAATATGACTGTCCGGTAATCCAGCCCGGGTCACCCACCACGTAGAGAATATCGTTGCTGTTAGCCTCAAATACCGTGTGCATGGTTTGCACAACACCTGCCAACCAACCGCCGTGGGTATGGACAACACCCTTAGGTTTGCCCGTAGATCCTGAGGTATAAATAATGAACAGGGGCCAATTAGCCTCTACGGGAACCACCGGTTGTAGGCCATTTAAGATTGACCAATAGTGCTGATCCGAGTCATTGGCGAGCGCTTCAAAACTAGCGCAGCCCAAATCCTCAAGACACTCCTCGCGAGCGTCGGCGAGTAGCTGTTCCGACAAGCGATCGCGCTCGTACTGAACAATCTCTTGTCCTGTGTAACGTGCTACCACAACGGTTTCAATGGTGTGGCCAACCCCCGCAAGCGCTGTCGCCACATCAGTGCGTAATCGCGCGCTGGTCTCGGCAGGAATATCGTTGCGATGTTGTAATACCGCGCCGAGCTCACGCATCAGATCCGCTCGCTCAAGGGTGATCTCACCCACCAAGGCGTTCGAGACGGATTCCGCTATGGCACCGGTATCGGTAATGTCGCGGTATTGCTCCAAGGTCGCGCCCAATGCTGCGAGGGCCGAGTCCCGGGGCACGTAGTTATCAAGTGCGGGGTCGGTATATTGACTTTTAAAAGGCACCGCTTCGGCATTGCGATAGCCACCATCGGCCGTAATGACTACTTTGGCACCCGCGTCATGCAAGCGATCCGACAAGGTCTTGGCCGAGAATCCACCGAAGACGGGGGTATAAATAATACCCAGCCGCTGCGCCGCTAAAATGTAAAACAACTGCTCTGGAATATTGGGCATGTTCAAGGCGATGCGATCGCCAGTGACCAGTCCCAAATTGGCAAGGACGCGAGCCCGCAGTACAACCTCCAACATCAACTGTTTGTAACTGACGCTTTGCTCGGTTACCGGACCGCCGCGACCAGCATTTTTGGAAGGGTCCCAGCGGTCACCCTCAAAAATAATGGCGGTTTGGTTGCCGTGCCCAGCTAACAGATGACGATCGATTTGATTGAAACAGGCATTGGTCTGACCACCCACGTACCACCGCAGATAAGGAGCCCGACTATCGTCCAGCTCCTGATCCCATGGTGTCTCATCGCCCTTTAGGCTTGCCGCCAGTCCGACATCGCCGGTAGCCTGGTCATATCCCTGCCACTGCTGCAGCGATGAGTCATAGGTCAGCCATTGCGCACCAGAAGCCTCAAACCAGTGCAATGAAGATCGTGCGAGATCACCGAAAAAACGATCCGGCGATTCAATAACAGTTTGGCGGAGGGAGTCCTCCTCGGCCTGAGAGCGTGGAGGCTCCCAAGCAATAGGGCGTGACATGCTGGATCTCCTGACACGCAAAGGTGTTCTTTCGTGCCACGGCGGCGACCATGGGCTAGCCGGCGCCTGATTATTGTTGAGTTACCACCGTTCCAAACGGGTACCAGCATGAGCGCGTTTGGCACAACACAAACGGCAAATCTGACCTGCTTCTGTCCGGGTTACGCCGGGCAAATCAAACTGGATTATCAGAAATTGTTATTTTTTTGCTTTTTTATCGTTAAGTTAAAGTTTCAGTGCGCTTGAAATAGCGGACAAGAGACTATTTCCGACCATGCTTCGAAGAGTGCACTGAAGTCACTTGACTGTTAACAGCTGAGCAAAACACATCAATTAAATGTACTGCTCTAATTAGAAGCGAGATCGCGACAGGCGCAGAGCTATCGATTAGCTCAGTCCTAGTGAGGGGCTTTGATGGAACCTGGGGGCAGCGCGGCGGTACCGAATTACCGCTCCCGGCGCTTGCGCGCCGGGGATCGGCATCAAAATGCGGCGATAAGTAACGGACAAACCAAAACACTAACGCCAAACAGAATAGTTAATAGATCTCGTTTTGTGTCGCTCATGATAACCCTCCTGAATATTTATTCATGGAGGGAATATAGGCCTTTAATAATAAAAACCAAGAGAAATAATCAAACAGACAGGGTAAAAATTCCTCAATAGTCCTTTATTAACATCGAGCCATAACTAACGGTTATTTTATGAGTCTCAAGCGTTTTTTTAACAGCGACCCGCATTAGTTCACCCCACAGACACCTGAACCGGCCTTTTGCCATCGGGGCCATAGAGATTGACCTGCAGGCTAGCGATTGCGTGCACTAGGATGATGGGTGAAATGGTCTGCTTGCCCGTCCAATGAATGTTAGGGAAACGCTCCAAGATTTTCTCGATGGCCAAACGCAGCTGTAATTGCGCTATCCGATTCCCCAGGCAGCGGTGCACACCATGACCGAAGGCCAAGTGCTTGGCTGCGTTTTCTCGGGTGATGTCGAAGACGTCGGGATCGGTAAATATCGCTGGGTCGCGGTTGGCGGCGCCGTACCACATGACCACCTTCTCATCTTTGGCAATCCGCTGTCCTGCAATCTCCGTGTCTTCCATGGCTGTGCGACGCATGTGCATCACCGGCGATACCATCCTCAAACTCTCTTGCAGCATGGGCTCAATCAAACTGCGGTCATCGAGCACCCGCTGGCGCTGATCGGGAAACTCAGTCAGTAGTCGTATAGTTCCCGACAGTGAGTTTCGAGTGGTGTCGTTGCCGGCAAAAATGATGAGCAACCACGAGCCATCGAGGTAGTCTTGAGACATGGGTCGACCATCGAGCGTTGCATTGGCAATGGTGGTCAACAGATCTTGTCTTGGTCGCGCAATACGATCGGCCATGACCGCCTCACCGTATCGAAACATGTCATCAATCATGCCTTTGAAGCGAAACGGGAACAGAGGCTCTGCCAGTAGCATCCGCCAAGGCTGGGATAAAAACTGAGGGGCTAGCTCAAGATAATGCATCCAATGGGTGATCTTAGGTCGATCTTCCGGATCAACTCCCAGCATTTCACACAAGGTAAACAGGGGAAGCTGGCTCGAAAATAACTCAACAAAGTCGACTATCGGCCCCTGCCGCTCCATATCGTCGAGTAGCGCATCGATTTTGTCGGCCACTCGTTGCTTAAGTGTCTCAACGTAGGCTGGGAAGAAAAACGATGACTGATGCGTTCGAAGGTCACGATGGATGTCCGCATCAAGATTAATGAGGGAGTTCTGTGCCGCATTGATTAAGCGCTCAGCTTTGGTACTGCCCTCGGGTAGCAGCGCCAAATTGATACTGCCTCGCTGAGAGGAAAATACCGAGGGGTTCAGCTCCACCGCTTTGATATCGTCGTAACGCGATACCGACCAAAAACCCGATGCGGGCTTCTTCATGTTCGACCACATCACCGGCGCTTGTTCACGCATGCGTTTGTAATAATCCCAGGGGTGCCCTCGGGTCCACGAGTGGGTTAGGCCCAGTGCAAACTCCCCGAGCCGGGGGTAAATTTCGTCGTAAACGGGATCCCTTGCGCCGGTATCGCGCAGCACATCGTTACTGATCGAAGGGTAGTACTGGTCTTGCGCGATCATGGGTTAGCCTGTTGTTGTCAGTGTCAGCCTATTGTAGTAACAAATAGCAGTCGTGAGCAGGGAAGATCAAAAGGGCTGTGCACAGGAGTGGCGTGAATGTCGTGGTGTAGACTAGAGCGCTTCCGGCTTCATGTTATCTACTATCTGAGTGGGTGCATAAGGTCTTTTTGAGCATGACTTCATAGAGGAGCGCTGCCACAGGATGCGCTTACTGTTGGTTGAAGATGACCAGGCATTATCGAGGGCGGTTGAGCAAGCTCTGTCGGGGCAAGGCTATGCTATCGATGCGGTGGGCACCGCTGAAGCGGCGCTGTTTCTGCTAGAGCAAGCGCCACAAGATGCCGTGGTACTCGATTTGGGGCTGCCGGATGGCGACGGCATCGACGTACTGAAACACATTCGGAAACGCTGGGCAGCATTGCCCGTTCTGATACTCACCGCCAGAGACAGCATCGACGATAGGGTGACGGGTTTAGACGCTGGTGCCGATGATTACCTCACCAAACCTTTCGAGATTCCTGAGCTTGTAGCGCGTATTCGCGCCATCACCCGCCGAGCATCGGGCCGCAGCGACAATGTCATTACAGTAGAGAACATCACCTTAAATCTTGCAGCACAGCAGGTGTCACTGGCTGGCGACCTGATTGAGTTATCGGGCAAAGAATATCGCGTGCTACACACACTTATGGAACATCAAGGTCGACTGATAACCCGCGAACAAATAGAGACCAGCCTGTACGCATGGGGCGATGAAGTGGGTAGTAATACCGTTGAGGTTTACATTCACGGCCTGCGCAAAAAG
>CBFHMA010000104.1:0-6980 GCA_965656775.1 Luminiphilus sp. | reverse complement strand
CACCGGTAGATAATGGCCATCCCTGAGAGCCCTGCCAACACCGCAGCGATGATCGGCAGGGTCGACGCTCCAAGCGTCCATCGTTCAGGTCGACTGGCAGTACCTACAATCTCGATGTCAATGGCGGGTAGACGCAGGGTAATGAGTTCTTTGCGTCCTGTGTGCCACCAGTTCACCTCGGTAGCGGGGAGTTGTGTGGCACCGCTGTCGGTGGCAATCCAGTTCGTGCGTTGGTCGCGCTCGGCTAACAATTGACCGCGGTTAGCTCTGTTGCGCAGCTGCGGTGGTTGCACATAGTGCTGTAAACCTGGGCTAGCTGATGGTTGATGAGCAGGCAGCATCATCGCCATGACATCGGTGGCGCTTACGGTAATGCGCTGTTCGATGGCATCGCCCACGGCTACCACTAATTTTGTGTCATCCAGATCGGAGCTTAGACTTACCTCTGGGCTTGCAACCCAGTGCTCGAGCTGGGCCAGTGCTGGTGGGACAAGGACCGTCAGTGTGAGTGGCGGGCTCATCAGTTGCTGCTCCCGATCCACCCCGGGGGCAATGGAGACGGTTGTAGCAACCTGTATGGGCGGTATGACGTACTGCCCCGGGCGTGTTGCGAATAGGTCCAGCGTCCAGTGCTGCACGCTCCAGGTTTGCCCGGCGCGCTGTTCGGTACTGTTACTCGCAAAGCGCTGATTTTGCAGTATCAGTAAACCGGGGACCTCGGGCAGTCGTAACCGAGTCCCGCCCGTAAACCAGCGTGGTGTTGCTACGGTGAGTCGTAATCGAACCCGCTCTCCGGGCACGACATCAGTGTCGGGTGTCAGACGTGTGCTCAATACCGCAGGTAAAGGCGCGCTCGTACTCTGGCTAGCTGCTGGGTCTGACCAGCCAAAGCCCACCAATAAGACCAATACACTGGCTAGCGGTAACATCACCGTTCACTCACGCCGCGTTCGTCGAGTTGGTGGCGAAATTTCGTACGTAGAAACTGACTGGGATCTTGTTGCACACCTTTTAACCACAGCTCCGTGACTTCGGGACTAGCTAGTAGCTCTTCCGCCCCGTAGGTGGGACCTTTCTCTGGCTCAAAAAATGTGCGCTCGTCCCCCGTGCCTGGCTGCGGCTCTTCGGCCTCTACCGAGTCGGCACTAACGCCCGCTTCATCCTGTTGCGACGCACTTAGCCGGTCGATGTCGTCAACGATTGTTTGTATACGTCCACGATTTTCGAGCGCTGGCAAATACGTTGGTTGTTGTATTAGCGCTTTGTCATAGGCCGTTAGCGCACCCACGTAGTCTCGTTGCTGTGCTCGGGCATTAGCTTCATTGAAATACCCGCTGGCATTGTCGTTACGGCTGAACAGTAATTCGGCTTGTTCAAAATCTTCGGCATAATAGGCGGCAACAGCACGCCACTGGGTCGAATTAAAGGTGGTCATTGCGTGTTGGTAACGACCCAGTTCAAGTAGCACTCGACCGTACTGATCGGGGGTTAACCAAAGTCCGATAAAAGCATCGAGGATTTTCAGTGCTGTTACGTTTTCGGTCTGTTCCTCTTTAGATTCCGCGACGGCTACCGTATTGAGACTTCGATCGCGCGCTACCTGTGCGTTAACGGGCTCGGGTTGCCAAAGGATAAGTGGCAGGTATAACCACAGCCAGTGTCGTGTCCAGCCCCGCCGGAACCATAGAAGGGTCAGTAATAGTGCCGGCCAAACCCCTAGAACACCGCCATCAAGCCACGGTAGAGCCGTATCATCGATCACCCGATAAACGTTAGCCATATGTTGAACCATGGCATTTACATCATCGGTATCAACCGAGACATCGAAATAGCGACCACCACAGTCCCTTGCCAGTTGTTCCAATTTGCTGCGTTCCAGGGGGACAACGCCGGGTGCAGTGCTGTCGCTGCCCATGCCGTAGATCAACATCTCGTGATCGTTGCCGCCACACCAACGATTAATCTGCTCGGCTGATTCTTGGGTAAGGCCATCGGTAACCCACACAATATTACCCGGGCCTTGGAGATGCGCTAAGACATTGTCGATGCTGGGCAGGGCAAGCTCGGGACGTTTGCCCGATGTGGGTGCAATATCGGCGCTCAAACTCGCTAGATAATGTCGCACGATGTCATGATCCATCGACAGCGGTAGCACCGTGTGTGCGCTACCGGCATAGATGATTACGGCTATGGGCTTATCGGGTAGACGCTCCAGTAAATCTTGCATTTTTTGTTGAGCACGCTGCAAGCGACTCGGCGCCACATCAATGCTGTCCATTGAGCGTGATACATCTACTACGATAACGAGTGCAGCGGCGTCTTCGGCGAGGGGCGTTGGTTGCTGGCGCCAGCTTGGCCCCGCTGCCACGACCACCAGTAAGCCAAGTAACACGACGAACATGGAGTCTGGATTGATGGCTTTTTGCCCATTGGGCGCCCGCTCGAGGTGCCGGCGTAGCTCAGGATCAATACTGTCCATTAGCGTGGTCGATGGGCGTTGACGACGACGAGCGTAGACCTCTAGCACCAGTAAGGGCAGGGAAAGCAGCAACCACTCTGGACGTAGAAAGTGAAAATGGACGAGGAATTCAGGCACGCTGAGACCTAGTAGAGAGCAGTGTTGCTGTGCGTAAGCCTGTGTAGAGCAACAGCCAAAGAGCGATGCTAAGCCAGTGCAAATCGGTCCTTGGGCGGTAGGACACGCTATCGAACACGCTGGGCTCCAGTTCTTGCAGCAAACTGAAAATGTTATTGAGTGCCACCCTATCGAGGGCAACAAAACTCTGGCCACCGGTGACTTTCGCCATGCGCGACAGGGTTTGGGTGTCAATCGCCTGTTCTCCAACCGCTGCCGGGTCGCCAACGGCAATCGGGTAAATGCGGATATCGCGAGCAGCCGCAACTCTGGCGGCATCGATTGGGGGGACGACGCTGCCGGTGTCATTACCGTCGGTCAGCAGCAGCAGAACTCGCTGGTCGGTTGTGGACTGTTCGAATAGCTTGATGGCAAGTCCTACTGCGTCCCCGAGCACTGTGCTTGGCCCTGCCATACGAATACGCGCCTCATCGAGTAGCTGTTGCCAAACTTTATGATCTTCAGTGAACGGCGCCTGTAAATATGCAGCGCTGCCAAACACAATGAGTCCAAGACGATCGCCCTGTCGCTCCTCGACAAGGCGCTGCAGCACAGCGCGTACTGCATCTAAGCGGTTGCTGGGGCTACCATCGGGTTGAATGAAGTCTTCGCTCTCCATGGAGCCCAGCCAGTGGGGCTGGGCGCAGGCGATGACTAACGCACACCACAGTGTGACGAGCAGTAAGCGCTGCACAAATTTCCGTTCTCGAATGCCAGCACCCAGGCGTCGAGGCGCCTCTGTGGCCAGCAGTAAACGCTCAAAAAAAGGTACCTGAATAGCGTCCTTGGCCGCGTAGTAGGGGGGTAGCAGGCGTACTAAAAACGGTAGTGGCAGCAGCACAAGACACCATGGATGTGCCAACGTGACGCCCTGAAACAGTGTTTCAAGCGCCGACATGATCATCTCGATGCTGTTGTAGCCATTCTTTAGCGTCGGCGCTAAACGCAGCAGAGGGCGCCAGTTCTGACTGTTTATAAAGTCCCTTCACTAACAGTGTCTTAGTTTCGTTGCTCAGCGCGAGCGTGGGTGCTCGCTGCTCAAGCCACGCAAGCCAAGCATCCCCCGACAACGATGCCACCTCACGGCGTGAACTGGCGGCCATCGCGGCCAGCTTCAGAATTTCGTTGATGGCTACCGGGCAGTGCTTGCTGCGCGCTAGCCGCTTCAACGCTTCCCGGCGGTAGCGATTGCGCCACCAAAGCCGCAATAACCGCCAGCTCCTGCGAATGAGCCATAACAGGATGACGGCAGCTAATAGGCGCCATCCCAGCGCGGTAGGCCGCCACGAGATGGGTGCGGGACCGGAAATTTCATGCCAGCCACGCAGAATCGGATTGCCAAAACGCTCCGGCAGCTCGGGTAGCGTGGCACGTACTTGCTCAAAGGTAGGTTCAGGGGACGCGCCAGCGACATCTTGCGTGGCTGTGTCACCAACGCTGTAAGAACTCATAAGAACACACAGTAGGGTGACTAATGCGTACAACGCCACGTTGTGAGCTTTACCCGTCATTGACTGCTCCACCGCCTGCCAGACACTGGCTTGCGACATCGCTGGCAGTATCGAAGGTCAGCAGCGGGACACCTGCTCGATAACAATTTGCCTGCAGAGCCTCTAGCTTCTGGCCGTAGGCGTTACTGTACCGAGCTGCAACAGCGTCGTCGCGACTGTCCACTTGCAGCTGGTGTTGGCCGTCGGTTACTACCATCGCGCCGACCTTGACGATGTTGCGCTCGAGTTCATCGGAGATATGACAGGCTATGACATTGTTGCTGCGGCCAAGGCGCTGCAACAGTGCAAGACAGTGCGCGTCCCAGTCATGGAAATCGGAAATGAGGATGACTAAGCCATCATGGCCCACTTGCCGCGCGAGCTGTTCTAGGGTTTGTGCCAGTGTGGTACCTGCAGATTCGTTGTGCTTATCGACACTCAGGCTTTGATTGATGGCGACCAAGCGCTCAAGCCAGGCCGTTAGCGCCACAGGTGAGCGACTGGGGGTGCTGTGAGCGCTGTGGTTATCGCCAATAATAAGCCCCCCCACTCGGTCACCTTGATCGATCATGTGCCACGCAAATAGCGCAGCTAGCTCGGCCGCTGCCACCGACTTCATCTGGAAGCGACTGCCAAAAAACAGTGGACTACGTTGATCAACGAGCAACCAAATGGGGCGGTCGCGCTCTTCGGTGAAAATCCGAACGTAGGGTGTGCCCAAGCGTCGAGTACGGTGCCAGTCCATACAGCGGATGTCATCACCGGGGCGGTAATATCGCAGTTCTGCAAAGTCTAAACCGCGGCCCCTTAGGTGGGATCGGCGTCGACCGTTGTGGACTGAGCTTGCTGTTTGTTGCGGCAGTGAACGAAGGTGCTGGGCGTGGTGGCGCAGCTCGATCAGTCGCTTCAAATTACTGTAGGCACCCCCCGCCATGGCCTTAGCCTGCAGCAACGACCGATATCAGTTCTGCGATGACAGCATCACTATCAATGCCCTCTGCCAGCGCGTCATAACTGAGTGTCAGGCGGTGGCGCAGTACCGCTGGTGCCAGTGCCTGAACGTCTTCCGGTATGACATGGTTACGTCCTTGAAGCCAGGCTCTGGCACGAGTCCCCCTGTGCAATGCAATACTGGCTCGGGGGCTTGCACCCACTGCAATCCAGCGGGCCAGCTTGTCAGAGACGCCACTGGGATGCCGTGTCGCCATCACTAAATCCACCAAGTACCGCTCTACTACCTGAGCCACGTTAATCCCATGGACTTCAGCGCGGGCCGCCAAAATATCCTCACTCGATAGTACTGCCGCGAGTGGCGGTTGATCTTGCTCTTCGGATTGCAGCATTTGCACAATGCGTAGTTCAGCGTCCGCATCGGGATAATCAACCCGTAGCTTTAAAAGAAATCGATCGGTCTGTGCCTCGGGTAAAGGATACGTCCCTTCTTGCTCGATCGGGTTTTGAGTGGCCATAACCAAGAATAGTGGTGGTAGAGGGTAGGTTATTCCGGCTACGGTAACTTGCCGCTCTTCCATGGCTTCAAGCAGTGCCGACTGTACCTTTGCTGGTGCTCGGTTAATCTCATCGGCAAGCACCAGTTGATTGAACACGGGCCCAGGTTCAAACCGAAGCTGGCCGCCTGTCTCAGATTCGATGTAGGTCTCGCTGCCGGTGACATCGGCAGGCAGTAAATCGGGGGTAAATTGAATGCGCCCTAGGGTCACACCCATGGCGTTGGCAAAGCTCTTGATCGCGCGGGTTTTAGCGGTGCCGGGTAAACCTTCAACGAGTACATTGCCATTGCACAAAAGAGCGAGCACGAGACCTTCGATGACCGATGCTTGACCCAATATTCGGCTACTCATCTGTTCCATCAGATCGAGCACGGACGAGTGCGGCGTACGAACGGTCATAGTGGTTTTCTCGCGTGATGTTAATAGCGAGAGACTATCAGGAACTGGTGATGGCGAGGATGTCAGTTTGCCCAATCACGCTCGGCGCGGAACTGCTGAGATAAGTAAGCCATTTGATCAGCTAAGACGCGATCTTTTGCCAAGAAGTGCCACTCATAGGAATTCGGGCGAAATGGCACCGCTAACAGTGGCATGCCGGCTTCTTCTGGGGTCTTACAGTCTTTCGTCCAATTGCAGCGCTTACAAGCCGCTACAACATTTTCCCAGCGATCGCGGCCACCGCGAGAAACGGGTAGTACATGATCCCGGGTTAGCTCGCTGCGCTGAAATTGATTGCCGCAGTAAAGGCAGCGATGGTCGTCACGACGAAAAAGGGTTCGGTTGCAAAGGGGCGGCGTAAACCCGGTTATCACTTTACCTTCTGTGGCGATGATGGGTTGCAGCTCAATCTTAGATCGGTGGCCGTTGATACGTTGAATACCGCCAAATACAGGGGGCAACGTACTGCCGATGCCGTAAACGACATCGCCTCGGGCGTAGGCAGTAATAGCCTCTTGCGGGGTTAACCACCCCCGCGGCTGACCTGCCACATCCAATCTAAGGATAGGGTGCATGGGTCTCGCTCTAAGCTTTTCTAGACCCTAATCAAAAAAATGTTGCAAAAACCGCAGGTTTTTCAGGGGTTATAGCTGCAAGCGCCTGCTACTCTAACGATGTTCGCGTCAATGAATAATATTCAGAAAAATTACGTGTCCCAGCCGTGAACTCTCACCAACGCTAATGCGTACAGATGCCAGTCGATCAGTGGTATCTGATGGCACTCGATAACTAAAAAACAGGAGTCGACATGACTGTAAGTACACTTAGATTCAAACGAACAGTACTCGGAGCAGCAGTGGGTATCGCCATGACGGGCACCGCCGTCGCGCAAAATACTTCCACATT
>CBFHMA010000103.1:0-6998 GCA_965656775.1 Luminiphilus sp. | reverse complement strand
GGCCCGAGAAGCAGGTCTATCCCACCGATGCCGAGCGGCACGATGTGCTGGAACGCAACCCAGAGGGTGCTGCGCCTCGGGGTAAGTGGGCTGATCTGGATTTCACCAAGCAAGTCTGGGATATGAACGACGAGTTTAACGACACCCAGTTTGCGGACTACCACGGCCACGGCTGGAATTTCCGAGCGGTGTTCAAGCGGGATCGAAAAGGTAATTTGCTCGACGCCGAGGGTGAGCAGGTCGCCAATGACGATCCCGATAAGTTTAAAAAAGCAGTGCACATGTCGTCGATTCACCTCGATGCAGGCATGCACTGCGTTGATTGCCATTTCCACCAAGACGGGCACGGTAACGGGCACCTACAGAGCGAAGTGGCGGCGGCGGTCGAGATTGACTGTAAGGATTGCCATGGCTCGGTAAATAGCTACCCGAATTTGTTTACCTCTGGCCCGGCGGCCCTGGAGGGAGGTACCGACCTGGGTGCTATTCGCAACCCCGATGGTCGACTGCGCTTCGAGTGGCGTGATAATCAGTTAATTCAGCGCTCGGCGGTCGACCCCAGTCTCGAGTGGGTTGTTAGCCAAGTGCGGGATTCCATCAATCCAGAGCATGCGGATTACAACCCAAAGGCGGCCCGCGCTAAATTGGTGGGTAAGGACGTGGATACCCAGGACTGGGGTCAGGCGGACAACCCGGCATCACTCGCCCATGCGGATGAGGAGATGGAGTGCTACACCTGTCATACGTCCTGGACCACCAGTTGCGCCGGCTGTCACCTGCCGATTGAGGCGAATAACAAGACCGAGCGCCACCACTACGAGGGCGGTGAGACCCGCAATTACGCCACTTACAATCCTCAGGTATCTCGGGACCAGATGTTCCTTTTGGGACGGCGGGAGACGGCTAAAGGCGGGAAAATTGCCCCAGTACGCTCGACTTCAGCATTGATTCTGTCCTCGACCAATGCCAATCGAGAGCATATCTACGCGCTACAACCACCGATTGCCGCTTCGGGTCATAGTTCCCAAGCCTTTAACCCACATTTCGCGCACACAGTGCGTAAAACAGAGACCAAAGAGTGCGAAGATTGTCATCTATCGGCTGCGAACGATAACAATGCCATCATGGCCCAGCTGTTAATGTTGGGCACCGATTTCGTGAACTTTATGGGGCACTACGTATACGTCGGCGGTGAATCTGATGTCACCGGTGTGCAGGTGACCGAGTGGAACGAGCCCCAAGCGGTCTTCGGGAGTTACCTACATCGCTACGCCTATCCCGATGACTTCGCCAGCCATCAAGACGCGGGCAACGTGTTGTCGGCGGGCTACAGCCATGCGTCAGGGCCATCGAGCTGTATTCAGAACCGCGGCGAATACTTATTCAGTGCCGAGGGTGCGAAAGGAACGCGTATTTACGATGTGGCAGGTATTGCCAACAAAGGGATATCACAACGGATTATCACCGCACCTTTCAGTGCGTTGGGGCACGATACCCATTTGGCGTCGGCAAACGCTACCTGTGTGGTACTGCCGACTACCCAGCCGATTGCACCGGAGCGCAATCAGGGTGACTTAATGCGCAAGACCAACCTTGAGCAGCCTTTCCACCCTATTTATAACTACATGTTGGTCACCGATGCTGAAGAGGGGTTGATCCTAAGCAATATCAATACTTTGGCTGATACCGAGCCTCGCAATAACTTCATTGAGCGGGCTTTAACCTGGAATGCCAATGGTGTTCTTGACGGTGCGCGGTACCTTGAGCTGGGTGGTTACTACGCTTACGTCATTGCCGACGCGGGCCTAGTCATCTTGAACCTCGATAACCCACTGCAGCCTAAAGTTGTGCAGACCATCGAACTGAATAATGGCCATTCCGCCGCCCTGCAGTTCCGTTATTTGTGGGTCACTGATGCTGATGGCCTGAAGGTCATTGACGTTAGTGTGCCCGAGCAGGCGCGTTTGATCCCCGAGGCCACGTTGCCGCTGGCCCATGCACGCAGATTGCATTTGGCGCGCACCTACGCCTATGTGGCCAATGGTCCTTCGGGTCTGGCGATTGTTGATATCACCAAGCCGCTACAGCCCAAACTGCATACACTATTTCGGGGGAACTTATCGGATGCCAACGATGTGGCAGTTGCATCAACGAATGCGTCCTTGTTCGCCTATGTGGCCGATGGAGCGGGTGGCTTAAAAATCATTCAGCTCACGTCACCCAGTACCCAACCCAACTTCTACGGGTTCAGTCCCGAGCCAAAACCCGAACTCATTGCCAGCTATCCGACCGCGTCACCGGCACTGGCGCTTAACGATCCACTAGAGCGGGATCGTGGTGTGGATGAGACGGGAGGACAAGTGGCGGTCTTTGGCCGAATTGGGTCGCGACCATTTAATCTCCAAGAAATGCGCAAATTATTCCTGAAGGAGGATGGCACTCCATGGTTTGTCGAAAACTCGCCGCCTGCTTCACCTTGACCGCTGGTCTGGCGGTGGCCCAACCACTGCCAGAGTTCGATGAGCGCATCCATGAGGGCGTGACTAGTTGTGCGTCCAGTGTTTGCCATGGCAAAACCAGTCAAGCAGAGGACAGCCCCGTTTGGTTGAATGAATACCGTTTCTGGTTGCGCCGGGATTACCACAGCCGTGCTTATAAGACCTTAGAGACCGAACAGAGCCGGCGCATAGTGGAAAAGTTGGGGTTACCCAGTGCCACTTCTGCCAAGATTTGTCTCGATTGCCACGCTGATAACGTGGCCAGCAACCAGCGGGGCCGGCGCTTCCAAATCACTGATGGTGTGGGTTGCGAGGCTTGTCATGGTGGCTCACAAGACTGGCTCGAGTCCCACGCTGAAGCGGGCACCAGTCACACCGATAACATACTGAATGGGCTCTACCCCACCGATCAGCCAGTGGCTCGCGCGAAGCTCTGTTTATCGTGCCATCTCGGTACTCAAGATAAGTTTGCAAGTCACGAGATTATGGGCGCGGGTCATCCCAGACTCAGTTTTGATCTGCTCACATTTACGGCCAACCAACCCGCTCACTATACGGTAGACGACGATTATCTTCGTCGTGGCAAGATCGTGTATCCAGCAACGAGTCTTATGTTGGCGGGTCTTGTGCTCCAGAGTCAGCAGAGCTTGGCACTGTTAAATAGCCCTTTGTATCCGGGTCATCCAGTCATGCCTGAATTGGCTTTTTATCAATGCCACGACTGTCATCACAGTATGGCATCGTTGCGTTGGCAGCCCGAAGGCGGCCCCGATGCCTTACCACCTGGCACGGTACGGCTGAACGATGGCCCATTAACCGTACTGATGACCGCTACTGATACACTCGGTTGGGCGTCGTCGGCTGAGCTTGAGAATGGTTGGAACCGGTTACATCGTGCCTCGCAGACGAGTGTGACAGAACTGCAGGCCGAGGCTGCAAAGCTGGTGGATATGCTCGAGCCCATGATCGAGATTGCACTGGACACGCGAGTCAGCAACGACAGTCAACGAGCCCTTCGACGGCAATTACTCGACGATGCCGCTGCGGGTCGATATCGGCATTTCACCGCAGCCGAGCTGGCATTTTTGACCGTAGAGTCACTCAGTATTAACTTGGGTGACGAGGGGATGTTTAAACAATCGATGGATAATTGGTACGAGACACTGGCCGACGAAGATGCGTTTTCCCCCCAGCAATTTGCGCTGAGTGCTCGTGCTGTGAGGAAGGCTCTGTGAGTGTGAGCAGTGTGGTACTCGCCACCGGTGCTTCGACCCACGTTGGCAAGCGCAGCCACAACGAAGACAGCATGCTGGTATTACCGACCCATCACCTGTTGGTGGTGGCTGATGGTGTTGGCGGACGCGATGCCGGTGAGGTAGCAAGTCGACTCACCATTGAGACCCTAGAACAGCGGGTCGTCCAAGGGCACGATCTTGCCAGCGCTATTCGCACGGCCAATGATGTCGTTAGAGCACAAAGCTCGAGTCACCAAGGCATGGGTTCGACCGTGGTGGCCGCGCGCTTCCAAGGTCAGCGAGTCCATTTGGCCTGGGTAGGTGATAGCCGCGCTTACCGTTTTGATGGCGATCTGCATTTGCTCACCCGAGATCACTCGGTCACGGAGCGATTAATTCAGCAGGGACAGCTCACCGATGAGGAAGAAGCCAGCCATCCCGATCGCCACACGATATGGCAGGCCATTGGCTTAAGCGAGCCGTCTCAACTGCAGGTTGAGGAGTCCATGGGTGATTTGGCAGCGGACGATATCCTTGTTCTGTGCAGTGATGGGTTGAGTGACGTTGTCGATAACCCAAGTCTCTGCCGAATCCTTGCAAGTGAGCACCCACTGTCAGAGAAAGCACAGTTATTGGTGAAGGCTGCGGTTGAGGGTGGGGGTTCCGATAACATTACGGTAGTGTTGGGTTGTCTTGAGGGCGAAGGAGACAGCATAGAGACGCCATTTACACCCCTTTGGACCTACCATGTTGATGGAAATCGGTTGGAACGGGCTCAGCCTGTTGCTAAACGCCGCCGAGTGGCCTCCCGTAGACAAGTTGATGCCACCACATCTAACGATAACCAGACCCAATTTGGTAGCGTGCCACCCGCGGTCACGTCACCTGTGCCGGAGCCACGCTCAGTAAAAAGAACTTGGATCAAGGGGCTGCTAGTTGTGGGATTGTTGGCGTTGGTGGCATTGCTGACCTATTTTTTGGGAATTAGCTTATTGGGCCGTGAGATAATTGGGGCTCTCTGATTTTTGTTGGTACTCCGGTACCTAGCGACTAAACGGGATACTAAAACGATGGTGACACAGGTTCAGCTCTTGGCAGAGGATGGGGTGGCTGTGGATGTGGTGGGTACGGTGACCGTTGGTCGCTCACCTGAACGGGATCTCACCATTGAGTCCACAGGTGTGTCGCGTAATCACGCCACGTTGGCGGTGACCTATGAGGGCTTGACGGTCACCGATAATGGCTCGGCTAACGGCACTACCGTGAACGGTGTGGGCGTACAGGAAACTGTGGCGTTACGGCACGGAGACCAAATCTGTTTCGATACCTATTGTTACCGAGTCGTATTTGATGGCCAGCCATTGCCCAGTGGTGAACCTGTCTCAGAGACTGTACCCGAGGACGCCACGCAAATTCGCATACCTGAACCGGCACCCCAAGCACCCGTCACCCCCGATCTATCGCAGGTACCGGGGGCTTGGACCGATACCGGTACCAGTGAAGGGACCCAGTTCATGTCGGGATCCAGCGATGTATCGCCTCAGGATATTCCGCGAACACGGCGCTCGGATATTGCTCATTTGGTGGTCTTCAGCCAGCGACTAACCAGTGGTGATGATGTCATCGAGCTGGAATTGGGCGATGGCGCTGCACCCGATACCTGGGAAATTGGGCGCCACGAAGACTGCGAAATCTGTCTTGATGAGCCTAGTTTGTCGAATCGGCATGCCCAATTGGTGCATGAATCTGGTCAGTGGCGGGTGGTCAATTTAGTGTCTACCAACGGTATTTTTATCAATGGTGAGCGCAGGCTTTCAGCCTATCTGGGTGCCGGTGACTTGCTGGAGTTAGGGGATGTTCGAATGGTTTTTCATCCTCAGCCGGGTGCAGCAGAGAAGAAAGCTTCCCCAGCGGCCCCTAAGTCGGAAGGTAGCAAAACGGTATTATTGGCGTCGGTCATTGTCGTAGGTGTCATCGCTGCTGCCGCAGCGTGGTGGTTTTTAAGATAGCTATACGCACTTGAAATTATGCCAAGCCTGAATTCCCCGACGCTCAGGTGTCGGACGCCACGTCTCTCTGCACGACTCGAATGATCACATCATGAAGGCGGACCTCGTCCCCGGCCTGTAAGCGCTGAGCCGCAGTTATACGACGGCCGTTGACATGGGTTCCGTTGCGGGAGTCCAAGTCAGTCACTGATGGTGCGCCATTCTCAATACTAAAGCGTGCGTGTTCCCGGGAGATTCGAGTGGACTGCAGCAAAAGATCTGCATAGGGTGCGCGACCGGCGAGCATTGGTTCTCTCAGTGGGAATTGGCTGCCAGCCTCAGGCCCTGTTTCAATGAGAAGTCGCCAGTGGCAAAGGTTAATAGGCTCAATAAGGGGTCGGGTGACATCATCATGACCAGCAAGTGCTATGGCGCTAGGGCTCGAAGATGGGTGTACCAATGGGGGCGTACTGCGTTGTGGTATGCCCGACTGGGGTGACGCCATTAACGGTTGCTGGGAGGCCTGTGCTGATGGAGCCGACGAGCGCCAATCTGCCCTGCTGGCTCCGTTCGGTACAGGGTTTGCCGACTCTTGCGCGGCTGTATGGTCGTCTCGAACGAGTCCCTTAGGTGTGATAACCAAAAACCACGCCAGTATACAGGCGACTGGAATAATCAGAGCCGCCAGGGCTAATAACACCATTCGAGCGAGCTGTTCATGCTCACCAAGCGGTAGCCAATCGATAATTTGCAGAAGAGCTAAGGTAATAAGACAACCGGTGACGATAGCCTTGGCGGCTCTGACTGGGCGACGTGACGGGCTAGACATGCATGATACCTCCTCTGCAGTAGCGCTAAGGTCGCAGGGCTAACCAAGAATAGGTGCACTTTGCGGCACCGCTACAGGCTTACCGAACAAATACCCCTGTATCAGTTCGAAACCTAGGTCCTGGCACGCGAGGAACTCCTCGCGGTGCTCTACACCCTCGGCCAGGGCGCAGCTTCCGACTTCACGCACCAGTTTCACCAGTGCTGCCACCATATGTTGTTTTGTTTGAGGGGCTGAATGGATATTACGAATTAAGCCAATGTCGAACTTTACAACTGCCGGCGGCACTTCCACCATTTCTAATAACCGTGCCCGACCCGCGCCAAAATCATCATAGGCTAATCCCATATTGATATGTGCAAGCCCTGCTTGGAAATCCCGAAGCAAGGTGAGATCAGCTATGCCATCTTCGTGTATTTCGATTCGAATGGGGGTGCTTGGATGGGTT
>CBFHMA010000102.1:4612-7101 GCA_965656775.1 Luminiphilus sp. | reverse complement strand
CCCGTGCTCGCGCACTGTCCACGATGCTGGCTTAAAGGACGAGGCCAAGCGCACAGCATTAAAAGCGGGTGTTTCAGTCACGCCGGGTATCGATAATGGCACCGCACTGACGCTACTGAAAAAATACCCCAGCGCCGACGCGCTGAAAGATCTGTGTCGGGCCGAATCTCTCAACGTATCCGATGAGGCCTTTCAATCATTGTCATTGGAAGCCCTGGCCGATCAAGTGTTGGCGGCTAGTTATCACAAGGGTATTGATCTCTACACCGTCGATGAACTGGCCGAGACGCTCACCGAAGCTGTGCGCACGATTAACGCGGAATACCCTGAAAATCGGGTCCGGCTCAAAGCGATTGGCGGTGGCGGTGGTAAAGGGCAGCGTATTTTGGCGCTGGGGCAGGCAGAAAAGACCCCAGAACTGGTGCGAGAAATCTTAAATGAAGTGAAAGCCACCGGCGTTGGTGATAACAAGAACGTCTTGGTCGAGCTGAATATCGAAACCACGCGCCATCAGGAAATACAGGTGGTGGGTAATGGTGTTTGGTCGATGACCCTCGGTGGCCGCGACTGTTCGTTGCAAATGCATGAACAGAAACTGTTAGAGGTGTCGGTGACTCGCGAGTCGCTGTGTGCGGCTCAGGCCGAAGCCGAGCGAGCTGGTCGAACTGTCGAGGCTCAAGTCCTTACTCAAGATATCCGCACCCTCGATGCCATGGAGACAGAGGCGGCGCGCTTTGGCGAGGCGGTTGGGCTCGACTCGGTATCGACTTTTGAGTGCATCGTCGATCGCGACCGCCACTTCTTCATGGAAATGAACACGCGTATTCAGGTGGAACACAGGGTCAGTGAACTCTGTTATGCCATAAAGTTCACCAATCCAGGGGACCCCAGTGACAGCTTTGTGGTTGAGTCATTAGTCGAGGCCATGGTGTTACTGGCGGCGCACGGCCCCCAGCTACCCAAGCCCGAGCGGCTACTCCGATTCAATGACAGTGTTGAGGCCCGCCTCAACGCCACCAATGATGCATTGCAACCTAGCGCTGGGGGGCAAATTCAGTACTGGTCAGATGCCACAGAGGGCGAGATTCGAGACGATCAGGGCATTAGTCTGCACAACCCAGATACCGATGTTTTTATGAATTACACCCTGGCAGGGGCTTACGACTCGAATATTGCGTTGTTGTTAACCGTGGGTGATAGCCGTCAACACAGCTACGCGCGCATGGCAGAGGTTCTGCGTGCAACTAGTTTGCGAGGTCCCGATCTTCACACTAATTTAGCGTTTCACTACGGGCTGGTTAATTGGTTCTTAGGTAACCAGATTAATGCAAGACCTACCACAAAGTTCATCGTTCCCTATCTGACCGCAGTGGGTGAGTTAACCCGGGAAGCCGAGCGGGTAGACCTCGATATTGCGTGGCAAACCTTGTGTAAGGTGCGCACATCAGGTCTGTCCCAGACCGCTGCTGCGGATATGACCGTCGCTTTATCCCGCAAGCAAACCTTGGTTATGCGGCCCTTGCAGGCGTTATTAGCCTCACCCCATTTATTGGCTGGGTGGTTGAGTATCAACAAGCTGGCGTTTTCTTACGATAAAGGCCATCTCAGTTGGGCCGATAATCCGGTAGACGTGTTAAGCGATACCTACCATTTTCTCAAGCTAGACTGGTCAGCCAATTCCCCCGCAGCCAATGTCATATGGGATCACGATCAACAGATTCTCAGTGAAGCCGAGGGTTTTTACAGTGATCTCAGACAGCGACTTGGTATCGATGACTGGACAGAGCTTTGTATTGCCTTGGCGCGGGACGTTGATGAACGCTTTGAAGCCAATGCTTGGGCAGAGATCCAAGCGGCTCACCGAGGATTCCAAGCTGGTTTGGAGTTGCTGGAGTTGTTGCCTGCTATGGCCCGCTTCACGGGTTTTTATGAGCTGCGTGTCAACGAGGATCTGACCATACACATCCCCGATCGCCTGTTAGATCAAGAGCATCAAGGGGCAATGGCCAAGGCTTTGGCACCGCCACCCGTCGCTAAGTCGGATGAAATTGTGGCGGCGAGTGGAGGCATGTTTTATGGCCGAGAAGCTCCTGAGGCGCCCTTATACGTGAACGCCGGGGATCATTTTGAAGCGGGAGACCCTCTCTACATTGTCGAAGTCATGAAAATGTTCAATAAAGTCTACGCACCTTTTGCGGGCACCGTTGACGAGGTATTGATCGACGGCGATGGCGTTATCATCAGTAAAGGGCAGCCGATCTTTAAGGTCACGCCCGATGAGAAAGTTGAATTGGAAGCGCCGGAAGCGACGGCTGCCCGGCGGCGTGCCCACACGGAAGAACTGATGCAAATGTTCCTCTGACATCAGGAGACAGAGCCATGATTACAGCCCTAGACCATATTGCGATTGCAGTGCCGGACCTTGAGCGTGCCGTGCAACGGTTCATGGAGGATTTCGGTCTACCCTTTGAGGGTACGGAAGACGTGGT
>CBFHMA010000102.1:0-4514 GCA_965656775.1 Luminiphilus sp. | reverse complement strand
CAGTGCCGGACCTTGAGCGTGCCGTGCAACGGTTCATGGAGGATTTCGGTCTACCCTTTGAGGGTACGGAAGACGTGGTGGCCGCAAAAACCAAAACCGCATTTTTTCCGCTGCCGCCAACAAGTATCGAGTTGGTGCACCCGCTCAATGGCGAGGGACCCATTGCCGGTTATCTTGAAAAGCGCGGTGGCGGTTTACATCATCTCTGTTTCCGTAGCGATGATATCGATGCCGATGTCGCGCATCTTCGCAGTAAGGGTTATCAATTCTTAAGCGATGCCCCAAGCCCCGGAGCCCATGGCAGTCGAGTCATTTTTATACACCCTCGCAGCTGTGATGGTGTATTGATTGAGCTCAATCAGCCCGCAGCTGAGCACGCCCATTCATAGTCTACACAGCATCAGTAAGCGCCTTATTCATAGTTATTAAGAAGGAATTGACGGTGACGGTTTACGATAAAGACCAGGTAACGTGGGAAGAGTGGGCTGCTTTGGTGGCGCAACAAAGCAAAGGCATGACCCCCGATGACTTTACCTGGATCACACCGGATGACATTCCGCTGAAAGCGCTTTACACACAGCGCGACACAGCTGACTTACCTTACACCGATACCATGCCGGGCATGTCGCCGTACATACGAGGGCCCATGGCCACTATGTATGCGGGACGGCGCTGGACCATTCGTCAGTACGCGGGTTTTTCGACAGCCGAAGAGTCCAATGCGTTCTACCGTAAAGCGCTAGCTGCGGGAGGCCAAGGGGTCTCGGTGGCATTCGATTTGGCGACCCATCGGGGCTACGACTCTGATCACCCTCGCGTCACGGGCGATGTTGGAAAAGCCGGGGTGGCGGTCGATTCTGTTGAAGACATGAAAATTCTGTTCGACGGCATTCCCCTCGATAAAGTCAGCGTATCGATGACCATGAACGGTGCCGTGCTGCCCATTTTGGCGGGCTATGTTGTGGCGGCAGAGGAGCAGGGGGTTGGTCAGGCCCAGCTGTCGGGCACCATTCAAAATGACATTCTGAAAGAATTCATGGTGAGAAACACCTACATCTATCCGCCAGCGCCCAGCATGCGCATCATCGGTGACATCATTGCCCATTGTTCCGAGCACATGCCAAGGTTCAATACCATTTCTATTTCTGGCTATCACATGCAGGAAGCAGGTGCCAACGCGGCGCTGGAACTGGCCTACACCTTAGCCGATGGCAAGGAGTACATTAAGACGGCTATCGCCGCAGGTCTCGATATCGATAGTTTTGCACCGAGACTGTCCTTTTTCTGGGGCATCGGTATGAACTTCTATACTGAAATTGCCAAGATGCGCGCAGCTCGCTTGTTGTGGGCGGAGATTGTGGGTGAATTTAATCCAAAGAATGTGAAGAGCGCGATGCTGCGCACCCATTGTCAGACCTCAGGCTGGTCGCTGACCGAGCAAGACCCCTACAACAACATTGTGCGCACAACGATTGAGGCAATGGCCGCGGTATTTGGTGGTACCCAGTCACTGCATACGAATGCCCTTGATGAGGCCATTGCATTGCCGTCCGATTTCGCGGCCCGTATCGCCCGTAATACCCAATTGATCCTTCAAGAAGAGACGGGTATCGGTCAGGTGATTGACCCGTGGGGGGGCTCCTACATGATGGAGAGTCTGACCCAGGCAATGGCTGATAAAGCACGTGAGTTGATGGCAGAAATTGATCAGTTAGGCGGTATGGCCAAAGCGATTGAAAGCGGTGTGCCAAAGCTACGCATTGAAGAGGCTGCAGCCCGCAAGCAGGCGCGTATCGATCGGGGTGAAGATGTCATTGTAGGCGTCAATAAATACCGTGTTGATACCCAAGACGACGTCGACGTCCTGGAAATTGATAATGAGCAAGTGCGTCGTTCTCAGATAGCGCGCCTTGAACAACTGCGTCGCGAGCGAGATGACAACGCCGTTACCGATATTTTGGCGCAACTTACCCACGCCGCCCGCAGTGGCGAGGGTAACCTGCTGTCGCTATCGATTGAGGCAGCACGTCGCCGTGCCACCGTGGGTGAAATTTCTGACGCTTTAGAGGCGGTATACGGACGTTTTGTAGCCAGTGCGCAAACCGTTTCAGGGGTTTACGGTGCGGCTTATGAGCAAGACGAGGGTTGGGCCGGTATCGTGCAGGATATTGAGCAGTTCGTAGAGCAGTACGGTCGGCGGCCGCGCATGTTGGTGGCGAAAATGGGTCAAGACGGACACGACCGCGGTGCTAAAGTCGTCGCGACGGCATTTGCCGATGTCGGGTTCGATGTAGATCTGTCCCCTATGTTCGCAACACCAGAAGAGGTAGCGCGACAGGCGGTTGAAAACGACGTACATGTGGTTGGTGCATCTAGTTTGGCCGCAGGGCACAAAACCCTTGTGCCACAATTAATAGACGCACTGCGCGCAGAGGGCGCCGACGACATTATCGTGATTGCCGGGGGTGTAATTCCTCAGCAGGATTACGGCTTCTTAGAAGAGCGAGGAGTAAGCCTCATCTTCGGTCCTGGAACGCCTATACCCGATGCGGCGCGGAAAGTACTCGATGCCATCAATGCTGCTCAGCGCTGAATAACCCTATGACTCGGTCAGTCGATTTTGATGCGCTTCTGACCGGCAATCGCCGCGCGCTCGCTAAAGCCATCACTTTGGTGGAGAGCCGCCGAGAAAATGATCGGGAAGCGAGCCAGCGGCTTCTGAATGCGCTGCTCCCCCATACAGGCAGCAGTATTCGCATTGGCATTACCGGCGTTCCCGGGGTGGGCAAGTCAACCTTCATTGAATCGTTTGGTATGGCGCTGATTGAGCGGGGCCACAAGGTCGCGGTACTTGCCGTAGATCCTTCGTCGCCCATTGCGGGTGGTTCCATATTAGGTGATAAAACCCGGATGGAAGAGCTATCTCGACGTCCTGAGGCGTTTATTCGCCCGTCACCGGCGGGAAATGCCCTCGGTGGGGTTGCTCTGAAAACGCGAGAGTCCATGTTGCTGTGCGAGGCCGCAGGGTTCGACGTGGTTTTGGTCGAAACGGTGGGGGTAGGGCAGTCAGAGCACCAAGTGGCCGGTATGGTAGATTTTTTCCTGGTGCTCATGCTGCCCGGGGGCGGCGACGAATTACAGGGCATCAAAAAAGGTATTCTAGAACTGGCCGACGCCATTGTGATCAACAAAGCCGATGGGCCTAGTGAAGCCATGGCGAATATCACGCGGCAGCATTATCGCGGTGCTATGTCATTGTTGAAGCACCCGGGCTTTTGGCAACCCGAGGTGCTCACCTGTTCGGCGCTCGAGCATCGCGGTGTCGCGGACATTTGGGCCATGATTGAGCGCTATCGTGACGATGCAACATCGAATGGCGCTCTACAGCAGAAACGCGCCACTCAAAATCTGGCTTGGATGCGTCAACTGGTTGATGAGCTATTGCGCATGCGACTCACCCAGGATCCCGCCGTCCGATCGGCACTACCGGCCATTGAGAACAAAGTCAAAGAGGCTCAGTTGACGCCGGTCGTCGCCGCCCTCGATATTCTAAAACTTGCCGGCTTATAGCCCGAGGGCTGTTGAGACGCTGCTCCGAGGCGTAAATCAGTGGATCGCCAATGGCTTGTTTATTGCCGTCGGTCACCGTAACGTTGGCCCATGCGATTCTTAGCACTCGACAAGTTGATTAACTTACACGATGGTTATCGCCGAGCGGTGAAAATAGACCAGGTCGATGTACTGTTACTGCAAGAGGCTGGCCAACTGTACATTATCCAGAGTCGCTGTCCCCATCAGGAGCAATCCCTGGTTCAAGCTGAGGTCGAGGCGGGTGTTTTGTACTGCCCAAGACACCAATATGGGTTCTCCCTGCAAACCGGGGCCCATATCGATGGCATGTGCGAGTCGCTCACGACGTGGACGCCCGTTTTTGAAGGCAACGAGGTAGGCATCCTCGTGGCCTCCACCTGATCTGGTACGCCGTGGACAATAATGCGTTACATCGCAGCCCGGGGACACCCGCGACGCTAACAGCGCGGCTTTACACTGCCGCTCAAGCCAGACAAATCGATCGTATGGCCATAGAGCATTGGGGCTTTGATGGTTATGCGCTTATGGAGCGAGCGGGGGCTGCTGCCTTTAGTTACCTTAATCAGCGCTGGCCCGATGCCGCTAACGTCACGGTCATCTGCGGAACCGGCAACAACGGCGGTGATGGTTTTGTCCTGGCCCGACTAGCCCACGAAGCGGGGTTAGCCGTCACTGCGGTACTGGTTGGCTCACGAGGGCGTATCCATGGCGAAGCGTCCCAAGCCTTGGCCTGTTATAAAGCTGCGGGCGGAACCATCGCTGAGAGTTGGGATGCAGTCCACAGTGCCGATCTGACAGTGGATGCCCTACTGGGAACGGGGTTTGTCGGCACCTTACGACCTGAGCATCAACGGATCATCGAGACCCTTAATACCCTTGAGACACCTGTGGTCAGTCTCGATGTGCCCTCGGGTCTCAACGCC
>CBFHMA010000101.1:6138-7135 GCA_965656775.1 Luminiphilus sp. | reverse complement strand
TGCATCCTAAGCTTACTACCCTCACCTTCGAGGAGGCGGGTTCCTATGGTTTAACCATGGGCACCATTCAGCGAGCACTATTTACAACCCTCGACATTGAACCGAACCGCCGCCTGTTCGTGGAGGGTGCTGCAACCGGTACCGGTTATGACTGTTTACGCAGCGCTTTGGCCAGCAATTTGCACTGCCTCGGGATGGTCTCCAGTGATTCCCGGGCCGAGCGTGTTACCGATTTGGGTGGCAAGGCCATCAATCGGAAAGATGAGCGTTGGTGTGATATTTTCACTGCCGTACCCGATAGCCCCGAACGTTGGTCAGACTGGCTCGCCGCCGGCGAGCCCTTTGTTGCCAATGCTGAGGCTGCGGTGGGTGGCCCTATTGATTACGCCGTATCCCATGCAGGGGAAACTGCATTTCCTCGGACTTTTCAGCTACTGGGGGATGGCGGTGTGCTGGCTTTTTATGGCGCAAGCTCGGGCTATCGTTTCAGCTTCATGGGTAAGCCCGGTAGTTCAACACCTGCCACCATGTTCAAACGCGCTGGTTTGCGCGCCGGTAGAACGGTGCTCATCGTTTATGGACCGGGGGCCGACGATGGCATTGTCGATAATGTTGCCATCGAGGCCATTGAAGTGGGTTGCCAGAGTGGTTGCCAAGTGGCCGTGCTGGTAGACACCGTTGCACAGCGGGAGTTCGTGAACTCCCTAGGGTTCGGGCCCCGTGTTCGCGGCGTGGTCAGTATCGAAGAGTTGGCAAAGCGCTTCGGTGATGATTTCGTGGCACCGGGTCCATTTCCGGTCACCCCTGATCCGTTCACCGAACCCCAGGCATTCCGTGAAGCGGTGCGCGATTTCTCCGATCGAACCTTGAAACCCATTGGCTCTGCTATTGCCCCCGCCTTGAGGAATACCCTCGATAAACGCGGCCTACCCGATGTGGTATTCGAGCGTGCAGGGCGAGATGGTCTAGCTCTCGCGTCGGCGCTGGTGAAGCCCAA
>CBFHMA010000101.1:0-6128 GCA_965656775.1 Luminiphilus sp. | reverse complement strand
CGCGGCCTACCCGATGTGGTATTCGAGCGTGCAGGGCGAGATGGTCTAGCTCTCGCGTCGGCGCTGGTGAAGCCCAACACCGGTAGAGTGGTTTACTCGGAAGATATGTCGGGGCAGCGATTCACTTTTTACGCACCCCAAGTATGGACCCGGCAGCGGCGCATCTTAATGCCGACTGCCGAAATTCGTGGCACCCATCTAAATACGTCCCGAGAATTTGCGGAGATGCAGGAGCAGATTGCATCGGGCTTTCTTAGTGTCTTACCCCCCACCCCGGTGTCGATGGCTGAGTTACCCGAAGCCCACCAAGCGATGTGGGAAAACCGACACCAGGGCGCCAATTATGTGGCTATCCACGCATTACCCCGACAGGGATTGAAATCAAAAGACGAACTTTACCGCGCCTGGGCACTGCGTGATGCAGCTGAGCGTGGGGAAGACATAACACAAGTGGAAACGGGATCGGCGGGAGCACTGCTATGAACGATCAAGCACGACTAACGGATGCGGTGATCAATGAATCGGGGTCCGGACGCCGATTACGTCATAAGAACGTCATATTGACCGGTGCCGCCGGTTCTATTGGTAAATACATTACCCGACAGCTATTGCGGGAAGGCGGCCGCGTCATGATGACAGGTCGAGATCAAAGCAAACTCGATGACTTTATTGAGGAGCTGGTGGCCCAAGGCTTTGAGCGCGAGCACATGGCCACGGCAACGGGCGACTGTGCCGACCCCGATGTGTGCCGTCAAATCGTGGCAGCGACGGTGGATACTTTTGGTCCGATTGATGTACTCATCAACAATGCGGGTGCAGCGGGACCAAAATACACTTTACGTGATATTCCCTTTTCTGAAGTTGATATGCGCGCCTGTGGCGCCGATCAAACGATGTTTGATTCGGCTATGAACCTTCTGGGAGCGCCATGGCACATGGCTCGCGCGGCGACGCCACATATGGCTAATAGCGCCTCCATTATTAATGTGTCTACTATTTTCTCTCGCACCCATTACTACGGCCGGCTGCCTTATGTGGTGCCTAAATCAGGCCTTAACGCGTTATCGAAAGGCCTTGCCCTTGAGCTCGGTGAGGAGCGTGGTATTCGCGTCAATACGGTTTTCCCGGGGCCCATTGAGTCAGATCGCATCAACACCGTATTCGCCCGCATGGATGAATTGCAGGGATTAGAACCAGGCAGCACAGGTAAAGAATTCCGAGATCTGATGATTACAACCCGTGAAGGCGATGGAGGTCTCGACTACAGTTACCCAACGCCCGATGATGTTGCTTCGACCATTACGTGGTTGGCCGCAGATGAATCGGCAGCTTTGTCGGGTCATCATTTTGAGGTGACCAACGGTATGCAAGTGGCCGCTCAAAGTCGCTCACAGCTGGTGTCCTGGCCCGATAAACGCCTTGAGGATCTCTCGGGAACCCTCGTGTTGATTTTGGGTGGATCCGACCACGGCGAAGCGGTTACGTTCGCCGAGCGCCATATCGAATCGGGTGCGCGGGTTTTACTGGCGTTTCGAAACTTGGAGGCGGTGGGTCACGCCCGCGGCATTATTCAGGGCCGCGAAGTCGATCGTATTCAGTTAACCCATCTCGACCCGCTCCGGCGGGAATCTGTTGATCGCACTATGCAGTTCATCGACGATCATTACGGTCGTCTCGACGGTGTTGTGGTGCTGCCTCAAAAGCAGAACGGCCAACACGGTTATTCCATTTCGACTGCCAGCGACGAAGATGTCGAGAATTTCGTTCGTGATGAGGTGGTGGCACCGGTGGCATTTGCCGCTGCGCTCGCAACCAATTTGAAGCGTTGGTTTGGTAAGTGTGATCCACCGGCCATTACCTATGTCACCAATCCCAGTGACGGTCACGGTAATTTACTGAATGAGGTCATCCGCGCATCTATCGAAGCGCTGATTCGAGGTTGGCGTCACGAAGATGAAACCCTGACGGCTGCAGGTAATCTAGCTTGGGCAGTGCAACCTAATCAGTTAGTCCGGTTTGATACGGAAGATCGCGATGCCCTGCCGTTCGCCGCAGACTGGGCTGCTACCCTGACTAATCGGGTTCGACAGATGGACCCCATCAACCTGTGGATACCCAAAAGTATTCGTCGTGCCACCGGAAAAGGTGCCATGCCGAGCTCATTGATGCGGGTATTGCCGGGTCTGCATAAAGGCAAGACCGCCGTCATCACTGGCGGTAGTTTGGGCATCGGGCTGCAATTGGGTCGCTACCTTGCGATTGCCGGTGCACGGGTGCTCCTTAGTGCACGCAGTGAGAGCAAGTTGCGGGAAGCTCACCAAGAAATTGCTGATGAGCTGCGGGGTATTGGCTACCCCAATCCCGAGGCGCGCATTCATATTTTGCCCAATATTGACGTAGGCGATCCCGCTGCGCTTGAGCGCCTGCACCAGCATGCGGTTGATTTGTTCGGTCAAGTGGACTTTCTCATTAATAACGCGGGTATCTCAGGTGCAGAGGAAATGGTGGTTGATATGTCCATGGCCCAATGGGATCGCACCATGGAAGCCAATCTCATTTCTAACTACTCATTAATTCGAAAGTTCGGACCCCTCATGAAAGACCGGGGGCGCGGCTCTATCTTGAACGTGTCGAGTTATTTTGGCGGCGAGAAGTACGTTGCCGTGGCGTACCCCAATCGTGCTGATTACGCTGTATCAAAAGCGGGTCAGCGAGTCTTGGCGGAGATCTTATCGCGCCATCTGGGTCCTGAAATTCAGATCAACGCGTTGGCACCGGGCCCTGTAGATGGTGCCCGCTTGCGGGGATTGGGTGATGCGCCGGGTCTGTTCGACCGCCGTGGTCGTTTGGTGCTCGAGAACAAACGTTTGAATCAAGTTCACGCTGCCATCATTGCCGCGGTGGCTGAGGGTTATCCTATTGAGGATATTAAACGCTTGTCGGGCAATGCTATCGAGGTACTGCCGACCAAGAATTTGCCGAAATCGTTATCTCGGCTGCTGTCCCAGGTCCGTGAGTCAGGTGGTACTGGCAGCGCCAATCAGTGCTTGTTGCACATGGGCTTGGCGGTAAAGTTAGTCGAGCGTTTGGTCAATGCGGGTATTTTTACTGAAGCCGATAAAGATGAGTTCTTGGGCTCTTTTGTTGACGCGCCGTCACCGTTCTTTGATAAGACCGTGTGCCAGCAATCGGCAAGTCAAATAGAGTCAGGTATTTTGAATCGCCTGCATTTGCATAAGATGCCCACCGATGAGCAGGTGGGTTTGTCCACGGTGTTTCATTTGGCCGATGAGATTGTCAGTGGCGAGACCTTCCACCCATCCGGCGGTCTCAAGTTCGACCGATCGGTGACCGAAGGCGAATTACTGCTGGCGCCCAGCGAAAAAGAACTGTCGAAACTGAGCGGTAAGCGAGTGGTGCTCATCGGTGACTGTATGCGCAATGAGATGGTGGAGCTGGCTCGGGGCTTTGCCCAAAACGGGGTCAGTAAGCTATGGATTTTGACCCGCTCTGAAGACACCGCAACTAAGCTGTACCATGCCATTGAGCTCGATGACTTCAGCGCCGATATACGTTGCATCGACGATGATCTTGAAGGTGCCCTGGATACCTTATTACGTCACGAGGGTGGCTTCGATGTGGTCGTTAGCAGTCCGTTCGAGCGCTTGCCTTTGAATGCGCTGGCAGGTACCCGAGGGGAAAACTGGGATCGAGTACTATCGGATGAGCAGTTCAGACAGTTGGTGCGCGATCAGCTGACCCATCATTTCCGTACGGCGCGCATTGCGGCCCTTGTGCCCAACTGCCAAATCGTTCTGCTAACGCCTGATACTTCCTTGGCGTCAACTCGTGAGGAGTTTGCACTGGCATTGTTTGTGAAGAACTCTTTGCATGCGTTCACGGTGACGCTTGGTGTTGAAGGCGAGCGCTTACCAACGGTGCCCGCGATTAATCAGGTGCAGTTGACTCGGCGTGCTCACACGGAAGAGCCCTCTAACGATCAGGAATTGTCGGAGGAAATGGAGCGTCTGGTGGCGGCTGTCATGCAGTGCGCTGTGCCTGCCCCGTCGCCACGGGAAAGCCGGTACCTGTCAAAAATCTTCCGGGGTAACGCGGTGACGGTTTAACCCAGTGCTGGATGTGTACCTAGGGGAGCTTTGGCTCCCCTTATTGTTTGATATCGATGCTGCAGCGCTGCTTGTCGAGATATTGCTCGATGCTCTCATCAAAAACAAAGTTGTCGCGGTAGTCTTTCATGTAGCTCCGAGCATGATCTCGCAGCCGTTTACGCTGCAGCGCGGCGCAGTAACGTCGCACATCGTCGGTTGATTCGAGAATTAACGGCGGTACGGTGGCGGTTTGGCCCTGAGCGTCCTTGGCGACCATCGTAAAGTAGGAGGTGTTAGTGTGGCGGTGCATACCCGATCGAATATCTTCGGCGATGACCTTAATGCCCACCACAAGCGATTTACTGCCTACATAGTTCACCGACGCAAGCATTGAGACCATCTCGCCCACTTCAACGGGTGCCAGGAACTCCACCGCATCGACGCTCACCGTGACACAGTAGTTGCCTGCATGTTTACTGGCGCAGGCATACGCTACTTTATCCATGAGCGACATTAGCATGCCGCCATGTACTTTTCCGCCGAAGTTGGTGTAAGCGGGCACCATCAGTTCGACAATGGTGGTACGGGAAAATGAAACGGGTCTACCTTGCATGTCGGCCCCTGTAAACAGTGTCGGATCGGTGTCACTTGGGCAGGCTAAACACTGCCAATGCGCTGCGGATCAGCGAAGTATCGTGGCTAGCGTTGGGCCTATTGCAATGTATACGGCAATAATCGCTGATTATCTCACCGACTAATAAGCGCTTTTGGTTCGTCAAGTTGGGCCTGTATATCTACTAGGCTTGGTTCGCCGGCATCCGCAGCCCGTTGATCCCGCTATTTTGGTGCGGCATACCATGGGATGATCACATCCAAGACAGACACTGCGGACCCGGTATTTTATGGCCTATGTACATTGCCCGGCGCTTCGTTGCCCCATCGATGGCAGCCCTCTAGTGCTTCATGGCAGTAGTCTTGGTTGTCAGCAGCACCACAGTTTTGATCTTGCCAAGCAGGGTTATGCCAACCTGCTACTAAATCACGACAAGCGCAGTAACGACCCTGGGGACAGTAAAGCCATGGTTGCCGCTAGGCGTGCTTTTCTGGGTTTGGGCCTGTACGAACCAATACTCGAGCGCATTTGCGATCTGGTAGTACATAACTTGCCACCGGCTGGGCTGGTTGTGGATGCCGGATGTGGCGAGGGTTATTACTTGGAAGGTCTTTGGCGTCGTGCAATGGCGACTGGTATCGACATAGCAGCGGTGGGATTCGATATATCTAAATGGGCCGTCAGCGTTGCCGCCAAACGCTTCGCGGCGACCTGGTTGGTAGCCACAAATCGACGAATACCCTTGTGCAGCGCCACCAGCGATGTGATTTTGGATATTTTTGGCTTTGCCTGTCCCGATGAATTTGCCCGCGTGTTAAAGCCCGGTGGCCTATGGCTGCGAGTGGGTGCGGGTGCCGACCATTTATTGGCGTTAAGAAAGCTTGTGTACCCCGAGGTACCAGAACGTTCAGTCCTACCCACCGAGGATCATGGCTTTACGCTGCTCGACACGCATTGTCTACAGTTTGCGCTTCCCACCCTTTCTCAACCGACTATTGATCAGCTGTTTTTGATGACGCCCCATTACTTCCGTGCATCTGCCGAAGGCAGAGCGCAGTTAGCCGACTGCCATCGTTTGAACGTCTCAGCGGATGTCGTTTTTGAAGTGCTTGAAAGACGTTGAGACGTCGAATCAACAAGCTTTAGTTTGGTAAGGGTGTCGACTGCGCTGGCGTTTTCAGGGACCTCATTACCATTCAAAGATAAAGCGACGTTTGAGTGAGCGGCAATGTCAGAAAAACTTGGCCTTGGGCGTCGTCTCAAAGATCGCTATCCGACCGTCAACGCGCCGATTGGCAGGGAATTGAGGCTGATAGAACCACCTTCGGTGCACGACAGGAAGCGATTGGGACATCATTGGGCAGTTTTGATGAAAATCGAGTCGCTATGGCATGGATTTGCCTACA
>CBFHMA010000100.1:0-7221 GCA_965656775.1 Luminiphilus sp. | reverse complement strand
TTCAGGCAGCTGCAACAGCGAGTTGACGCCATCGAGCCTCAGTTTTGGCTGGGTTTTGTGTTGCTCATAGTGGCACCCAGTGTGCTGATGGCCTTGGTGTTCAGTATGCTGCAGGTAGTCTTTGGGGGTGCTGCCATGCTGCTGTTGGGTACCGCGGCGCTTTACTTTTCCTTTGGTCGTGCCGATTACGATGCCTTAATAGAGCGTTTCAACGCTCGGTGCAGCGCCGGTGATTATCAGGGCGGCGCATTGGTTTTAGAGGAGGCGGGAGCGTCCGTTGCCGCGGATGACGTCGACGAACTCAGTCGCCACGCTGCGCGTGTGTTTGTCTACGAGGGGTTCCAGCGCTGGTTCGCGCCAGTCTTCTATTTTGTCTTGTTGGGTCCTTTTTGGGCGGTAGCCTACCGGTTGTTACAACTCAGTGCCGCCGATCCCAAAGTGCCGGTCGGATCATTACGCCACCTTATTGACTGGTTGCCCTCTCGTGCGTTGCTTATCACGATTATGCTGGGTGGCGATTTCTCTAACGCTCGACGAATGCTTCGAGAGCAGGCGTTGGATCCCGATATTGAGACGGATGAGCTATTGTTACAGGGTGTTGAGTTTGCCCAGCCAGGCTCTGCCGATGATCCCGTTGCGCAGGTTTTACGGGTACGTCAGTCTCTACAGCGAGGGTTGATTGCTTGGGTAGTCATCGTGTCGCTTTTGAGTCTTCTTTTCTAGCCAATAAACGTCATTGTGTGATCGAGCCCACCACTGAAGTGGGCCCCATGGCCATTAATCGTTATGCTGTTATGGTTGATACCTTAATAACGACGGTGGCTGCCTGTGCAAACATCGCTGAAAACTGCCCCTGCACTGATCACGCAAAGTCATCAGAAAGCGTCCTATCCTTGGCGCTTGCGATTGACTGTCGTATTTCATCCCGAATGGCAACGGGTGGGCCATTTCGTTGATCTGCTGCAATGGAATGAGCGGTGTTGCATGAACAAGCCGCTGGAAGTAGGGCGTTTTTACCCTACCTTCAGCGATGAAAAACCCCTGCTAGAACCCCACGTCAGTCGCAGCGCTCTGAACATCACCTTGGGCCCTCCAAACCCAGAAATGCTTGAGGGGATGCGTGGGGCGGTGCCCAGTTTGCGACTTCGTATCCCCGAGGGTGCTACTGGCCTCATTGGGCCACAGGAATTATCTCAATGGGTGGCCGATCCCGAACAACTACTGCGTGGTATTGGGCTACGGTTGGGCCATGGTGTGGTGCTCTTGCTGCGGGTAATACAAGACCCCCAGAGCCCTGAGTCAGTACCGCCAATCCCCGCTCAATGCCGGGGGCTTTTGGGTACATCCCCCGAGTTGACGCGTTTGCGTTACAACCTGTTAAAAGCGGCTAACACCTCGATGCCGGCGCTGTTATTGGGTGAATCGGGCTCGGGTAAAGAAGTGGCTGCGCACGAGATTCATCGATTAAGTGCACGCTCCGCGCAGCGAATGGTTGCCGTCAATATGGCGGTGGTTCCCGACACACTGGCGGCATCTGAGTTGTTTGGTTGTGTAAAAGGTGCCTATACCGGTGCAGAGTCCAGACGTGGTTATGTGCGAGAGGCAGATGGCGGTAGCTTATTTCTCGATGAAATTGCCGACGCCCCCGAGTCGGTTCAGGCGCAGTTATTGCGTGTGATTCAAGAGGGCGAGGTGCAAGTGGTAGGCGGTGCTATTCAGCGGGTAAACGTCCGATTTATCGCTGCGACCGATGCCGATCTTGGAGAGGGATCAACGTTCCGTCATGCGCTACTCACCCGGCTATCGGGTCACCGTATTGTCGTACCACCATTGCGCTGTCATCTTGACGACGTGGGTATCCAGGCCGTTGCTTGGCTGATACAACACCCCGAGGCGATCGACAGCCAATTCACCTTTTTAAACTGTAGCGCCGATAGTCATCTGGCCGCCGCGTGGGCACGCTTCTTTTTCAATCTGCTTAAATTGGAGTTCAAGGGCAACTCAAGAGAGCTGCTGCAGCTCGTCACCCGTGCTGCCAGTGGTGATCAGCAACTTATTTCCCTGCAAGATCGAGCCCCAAGCGAAGTTACCCCTCGTGATGAGCCCGATACCGCCATCACGCCCGAGCATTTAGCGCGGGTTTTCGAAGCGCATGATTATGAGTTACAGGCCACTGCCAATGCGCTGGGGATGAATCGTGCGAGCTTGCGGCGACGCGTGGCGGAGCACCCGGATCTTGTGCTCATTCACGATCTCAGTGACGAGGATATCCGACGTGTTGCTGCCGACAGTACAGATCTGCCCGATCTCGCCCGGCGCTTGCGCGTGTCTAGGCACGCCTTGCGCCCGCGCTTGCGGCAACTCGGATTGACGTAATATGAACGGGCTCCTATTCGGTCGTGGGGACAACTCGGTACATCCGGTTCTGCCGCCACCGTTTATGCCGCTTCGCGCCTTGGGATCCGGAGGTGAAGGCACGGCATGGCTTGCGCAAGATCCTCGTTTGGGCCGATCGGTTGTGTTGAAACGACTATCCCCCGAAGGGCAGGCCAGTGAGTGGGATTGGTTGACGCTCATGGCAAACGCCGAGTTACCACAAGTGCCCACGGTGTACGACTGTCTGCATTACGAGGGTGCTCAGTGGTTAGTTATGGAATACGTACAAGGCATGCCGCTGTTTGAACTACAGACCCCAGATAGCGGTATAGGCCCTAGTTCATGGTATGTCATTGCTGTCGATTTGGCGGGTGCCCTGGCGTCTATTCACCAGGCAGGCCTGGTGCATGGGGATATTTCCCCCGGCAATGTGGTGATCGATCGCAATGGTCGGGCTCGTTTAATTGACTTTGGTCAAATGGCTAAAGTGGGGGAACGTGCCGTCAGAGCGGCGGTTCCCGGTTTTTGCGCACCTGAGACTGTGGTAGGTGGTTTATTGTCTGAAGCGACTGATTGCTACGCCTTGGGGGCGCTTCTCCACTGGGGGCTCTCGGGTGCGGCGCCTGAGTTGATTGACCAGGGCGATGGTGGCTATCAAGTTTGTTGCGCTACCCCTGTGGGTCCGGTTGCGACCCTGGCAGCCACCCTGTGGCACTGCATAGTAATGGTGACCGCGGCTCAACCCGATCGAATCTCTGCTAATCGTCTGTTGCAGCACTTGGTTGACGCCCGTTACGACCTCCCCGAGGGGATTGACGGGAGTCGACAAGCCTTGAGGCATTCTGTGGCTCATTACGAATCTTTTGGTGGAGCCCCACAGAGGGCGGCGCGCGAGATACCTTCACCTGACCAGTTATACCCGCTTAATGGGCACAGCCGGCACCTTACCGCACAACCCAACCGCAATTGGCTTGTGAGTACGATGGCTAGTGCACGAACCTTATTATTTCGAAAATCAGGGCTTGCAGGTTTGGGGTTGGTCACTGCAGCACTGATGCTGAGTTACGTGACTCTGGTGGGACAGCAAAGTCAGGCATTGGATATGGTTGTTGTCGTGGACAGCATGGCCATTACGCCCAATACACCCATGCCATCGCAATTTAACCGAACTTGGCTTATTCAGCAGCTCCAAGCAGGGCTTGTTGCGAGCGAGGGCGACGGTGGCCCCCAGTCTTTGAACGTGTCCTTAACCTGCCAAACCACTTTTTGCCAGCTAATAGGAGAGCACAAACGGGATCTTGATGTGCACTGGCATCAAGTCAGTCTGGTGGCGACGGAATCAGCGGGTGTATGGTCAGGTCTTTTGCATGATTTTAGTCGGCGGGTTGCAGCTGACTGAGCCAACCTTTCAGCAAGGGTGCTTCCGGTGCAGGTTCTACGCCTTTTAGCTCTTTGAGCATGTAGCCGAGTATGGCTTCGACTTCGGTTGGTTTTCCAGCGCGTTTGTCGGCGCGCATTGAAGACGTGTTGTGCCGCGTACTGGTGGCTACCTCAATGGCAAGTTCAGGCAGTAGTTGCGCCACCGTACCGAAGCCGGCCCACTCTAATCGCGTTACCGTTTCAGCAATCGCCTGTTCAAACTCTGTGATCAGGGGCGGTGACAATAGCGCTCCGTTAGGGACATCATGCAGGGCAGTGGGTGGATTGATAACGCAATTAACCGCTAACTTTATGAGTAGACGATGGGGCATGTCGCCGCGCCAATGACAAGGCCAGTCAGCATGCTGCCAGTGCTTGAACCACTCTGGTACCTCATCTTGGCTGTCGAATCGACCGATATCAGTTTGGCCGTCACTCACGATCACACGTTCGGATGGGCTCTTACAAAAACAACCTGCGGTAGTGGTGGCGGCATAGAGGGTGCAGTGTGGGTAGGCATCCCGAACTCGTTCGTGATAACCCATGCCATTACCTAACAATACAATAGTGGTGTTGGTTGTGAGTCGTGGCGCCACTGAGGCTATGGCATTGTCGACATCGAAGGCCTTGGTAGTCACTAACAAATGGCTAATCGGATCGGAAGCGGACGCGGTTTGCTGCGGCAGTGTAATGAATCGCTCCTGGTGTGCGTCGCTGTGATCCCCGCGTTGGCTGTGGTGATGACGCCGCTGAAAATTAAGCGCCAACGTGGGGCTGACATCCCCGCGTCGTATGAGTTGTGGTGACTCGCCCGCCTCATGCAGGCGCAAGGCAAACAAGCTCCCAATAGCGCCAGCCCCTAAGATGTGCCAAGTGTTCAAGGTAAGCTGTTGAGTCGTTCGACTAAATGCTCGGCGCTCAAGTGATCGGGTATGGATAGACCCGATGCTTGGTACCAATTCCACTCGATGGCGGCATAAACTCCTTGGGCAGCTTGCCACTCCATGGGTGAGAAATCTCTCGGGATGGCTGCCGCAATCACCGCACCAGAATCGAGTTCTGGCCACCCTGCCGTAGCCGCTGCAATATCGAAGTAACGATTCCCCAAGGCGGCGTACTCCCAGTCGATAACCACCGCTTGTTCGCTTGTGACAATAAGATTGCCACGACCGAGATCGTTATGGCATAGCACGGGTTTGCTGGATTCGAGCAGGGTGATGGCGCGGGAGAGGGGCTCAAAATTGGGATCAATGAGGTGCTCTGGGGCTATTCCCCGTTCTATGGCGCGGGCCGTGTAACGTTCTAAGTGATCTCTGAGAGAGAGTAGGTTGGCCTCTATCGGTAGCCCATGGATTCGTCTTAGGGTCTGCCCCAAGAGTGCGGGCTCTGGCGTGTCCATATGTCCATCGACAAACTCGGACACGGTCACTCGTGCGTTGTCATGCCAGTGCACCAACCGTGGCGCTAATCCCAGTGACCATGCCTGCTGCATAACCCTCCGCTCGTGTTCCAATGGCATTGCCAGGGTGGAAGGGTCTCGAGATGCGTAGCGGATAACAAAGCAGCGTGGTCCTGACGCCGTAGGACCGCAGACTTTTACTGCACGGTGAGTGGTGCCCCGAGTCAGGTGGTTCACAATTTCAGGGGGAGCAAGTAGTGGCTCTGCGAGCTGCCAGCTGGTGTACTGGTTGAGAATGGTTTCAATAAGCATGCGGCATTACCTGAAAGCGCTTTCCGGCTGCACCAAGGTCTGACGCCAAGCGAGGTAGCCGGCCCACGCCAGTACAACATAGCCTGCGAACAGAATCGCGGTGGCCACTAATTCTCGCTCAACATACAACCATATGGAAAGCAGGTCGATGGCGATCCACCATAGCCAGTTCTCAAGTATCTTTCTCGCCACCATCCATGTTGCTACCAAGGCGGCCACAGTGGTTAAGCTGTCGGCGAAGGGGAGTGCCGCATCAGTGTATCGGCTTAGTAAGACCCCTGTAACCGCCGCAATCGACACAACAGCAATGATCAGCCAACCGTGACGGATCAGTGGCCAGCGAGTGACAGGACGTTCCTCTGGGCTCTGTTGTTGTCCCCATACAAACCAGCCATACGCTGCCATCGCGACATAAAAAATCTGCAATGCTGCCTCCATGTACAGCTGTGCTTTGGCAAAGATAACGGTGTAGAGCATCGCGCTGAAGCTAGCCGCGTAGAAACAACTGCGCCGTTGGCGAATGGCTAGCACAACGTAAACAAGTGCCAAGACCACGGCGGCTAGTTCTAGCACGTAAAGACTTGCCATTATTGGTCGGCTGTCGCTTCAACGTCGAGCTTGAGTTCGGGTATGAATTTGGCTACCAGTACCTGTCGACCCGTGCGCTCGTAGCTGGCGGTTAACGCTTGCTCTACTGCACGAAATACCGCTGCTGAATCCCCAGCGATTTGAGTGCTCATAGCATTAGTGACGGCAGAAATGTCACCTGATGCCAGCAAATCTTGAATGAAATCCAACACTGGTTGCTCCACATCACCAGCAAGGGGGTAAAGACTGAGTTCAGCAGACAAACGCATAGCAAGTTTTCCTTCCGAGGTAACGTTACAGTAGGTAGTTAAGATCTAAACCAACTCGACGTGGTTCACCGAATTGATAGTAAGGCTCGACAGCATAGGCTTTGCGCGGATCGTTACCGAAGCTACCAAATCCTCGCGTGTAGTAGGTTTCGTTGCCTAAATTGCGGGCCCACAGCTGAATAGACCAGTTTCGAGAGCGCCAGTTAATGTTTGCATTGACTAACTGGCGACTGGGTGCACGGGTGTCATGTCGATCTGAGAAAAAGTAGCCATCCATCGTGGTGAGTTCAACACCCGCATCCAGTGCTGGCGAGACGACAAACGTTGCAGCAAGCTGTGCCATCGTTTGTGGTGATTGCGGTGTGTCTCGCCCCGACAAATCATCCCCCAATGGTGTGACATAGTTATCGAATTCAGCTTCCAGCAAACCCACTGCTGCGCGAACACGTAGTCGGGTCGAGGCTTGCCATCGCAGCTGCCACTCCAATCCCCGATTGTGACCTCGCGCTGCATTATTGGTGTAGTCAATAAAGGCAGTGCTGCCATCGGCGCGGGGTATTGTCAGCGAGCTTTTTGCCTGCTGATCTCTTCGCAGCATAGTGAACAGGGTAACGTCGCTAACAATTTGCCCCGTCAGCGATCGCCAGTGCCAACCTATCTCCATGTTGAGTAGTGATTCGTCTTCGAAAATACCGAGTGCGCCGAGGGAGCTTGCTGTAGCGTCGCTGAGTGCGTTGCGACTTGCTAACAAGTCGGCATTGATGCCGCCAGCCCGTACTCCGCGGCTAAGGCCCCCGTAAAAACGATGGGCATTGTTGAGCTGCAACTCTAGTCCAGCTCGGCCGCTCCAAAGGGTAT